>JAQBWV010000201.1 GCA_027624335.1 Planctomycetota bacterium | reverse complement strand
TGGATCGCTCCGCTCGTCCTGTTTCTCATCATGCAGTCCCTGTTGTTCGTAACTCGCCCGTCGAATCATGACGTGTCAGCAGAAACATGAAGCGAGCGGGCACTTCTCAACGATCTCGGCTTTTGACTCTGCAGTCCACTGCGACTCAAACTTCTGGAAAGAATTCATTCCCGCTCTTCAGGAAAAGCGAGCTGAATGTGTTCCTGAATCTGCGATCCCGCAAACACGAAGTATCGCCCTGGCAATTGCCGGAAAGCTGATTTTCAACCGCTGTCAATCAGCGAATTCGCTCGGCAGAACGTACTCATCAAAGCTGACAGATTGATCTTTACCCGATTCGACAACCACTGGTAGCATGCTGGGTGGCAATTTCGAAGGGCGTCATCAGCATCGCAGAGTACTCTCAGACGAGTGGTCTGCGGCGCAATCTTGTCGGTGGTGTTCTTGGAAACGTGGAGCGGGAAGGACCCCTTTACTCGCCATTTGTGCTGAGCCGACTTTGGCTCTCAGGTCGACGTGACGTCGGATTGACCGGACCACGTATTCCGACTCTTTCTGGCGTTTGTGTTGCTGACGCAAACTTGCTGATGCTGCGTCGATCGTTCGATAGCCGGCTCACGACTGACTTCCACTCCGCCACGGGGGCGACGGAGGGACAGCACTTCCGCAAAGGAAGGAGAGGTGCCATGCAGAACGGTCTCACTCTAATTGAATCCATCGCCAGTCGGCAGAACCTCGACACGTACCAGCAGGAAAACTGGCACGGGTCGTTCGCAGACTATCTGGATATCGCGAAAACGAACCCCAAAGCCGCACGCTCAGCTCACCAGCGACTGTACGACATGATCATGTCCTATGGGACATACTCGATCGAAGAAGGAAAAGAAGAACTGACCCGTTACACGTTCTTCGACGATCCGGACCACGACGGAGAAGACGCGATTTTCGGCCTGACGAAACCTTTGATGGCCGTTGTGAATGTCTTTAAGAGTGCCGCTCTGAAGTACGGTGCCGAGAAACGCGTGCTGCTGCTTCACGGCCCTGTCGGCAGTTCGAAAAGTACGATCGCCAGGCTGCTCAAACGAGGTCTGGAGCGCTACAGCCGCAGTGATGAAGGTGCTATCTACGCCTTCGGGTGGAAAGAAGAAGACGGCTCCGTCATGTGGGATCCGATGAACGGGGATCCGCTGCAGCTGATTCCGATGGCCCATCGTCCCGACATTTGCGCATGGCTCAACGAGAGTCGCGGGGCGAGCGATTACGACGTCGAGATCAACGGCGACATTTGTCCGCTCAGCCGTTTTGTCTTCAAAGAGCGTCTGGAGAAATACAACGGCGACTGGAGTCGTGTTCTGCAGGACGTTATCGTGCGGCGCGTCGTTCTGTCAGAACAGGATCGGATCGGAATTGGCACGTTCCAGCCGAAGGACGAAAAGAACCAGGATTCAACCGAACTGACGGGCGACGTCAACTACCGCAAGATCGCCGAGTACGGTTCGGATTCCGATCCGCGAGCGTTCAACTTCGATGGTGAGTTCAACGTTGCCAATCGTGGGATGATCGAGTTCATCGAAGTACTGAAGCTCGATGTGGCGTTCCTGTACGACCTGTTGGGAGCGTCACAGGAACACAAGATCAAGCCAAAAAAGTTCGCGCAAACGGACATCGACACAGTCATCATCGGGCACACGAACGAGCCCGAGTATCGCAAACTCCAATCGAACGAGTTCATGGAGGCTCTTCGCGATCGCACGATCAAAATCGACATCCCTTACGTCACGCGACTCAGCGAAGAGATCAAGATCTACAAGAAGGACTACAACGAGAAACGCGTTCGCGGAAAACACATTGCTCCGCACACTCTGGAAGTCGCAGCCATGTGGGCGTTGCTGACTCGGCTTGAACAACCGAATCATCACGGCCTGACGCTGTTGCAGAAGATGAAGCTGTACAACGGAAAGTCGCTGCCTGGCTTTACCACAGAAAATGTCTCTTCACTTCGCAAGGAAGTGAAACGTGAAGGGATGGAGGGAATCTCCCCCCGCTATGTGCAGGACAAGATTTCCAACGCCCTGGTCGTCAATCCGACAGCCACGAGCCTTAATCCGTTCATGGTTCTGAAGGAGTTGGAGTCAGGTCTGAAACATCATTCTCTGGTTGGTGATGAGGCCACTCGAGGTCAGTATCGCGAGCTGATTGCCGTCGTGAAGGAAGAATACACCGACGTCGTCAAGAACGAAGTTCAGCGAGCCATCGCTGCCGACGAAGAGGCACTGACCAGGCTCTGCGCCAATTACATCGACAACGTGAAGGCGTACACTCAACACGAAAAAGTCCGCAACAAGTTTACCGGCGAACTTGAGGAGTCGGACGAACGGCTAATGAGGTCGATCGAAGAGCGGATCGACATACCGGAAACGCGGAAGGACGACTTCCGCCGGGAAATCATGAACTACATTGGCGCTCTTTCTCTGGACGGCAAGAAGTTCGATTTCCGAACGAATGAGCGGCTTCAGAAAGCTCTGGAAATGAAGCTGTTCGAAGACCAGAAGGATACGATCAAACTGACGAGTCTGGTGTCGAACGTCGTCGATGCAGACACTCAGGAGAAGATCGACATCGTCAAATCGCGGCTGATTCGGGACTTTGGCTACAACGACGAATCGGCGACTGACGTGCTGCAGTACGTCGCCAGCATCTTCGCCCGCGGTGACACCAAAGAGGCCGCCTGACCAGCAACTCGAAGGCCCGGCTTCAACCTGGAGCCGGGTTTTTGCGTAATCCGATATTGTCCGGCGTGGTGAAGGATCTGGTCGGAGAAAGATGAGGCAGACGTGGCTCGTAACATCGATAAGGATCTATCGCGCTTCCGAAATATCGTTCGAGGCAAGGTCCGCGAAGGCTTGCGGAAATACGTAAATCACGGAGAGATGCTCGGACGCAAAGGGAAGAATGTCGTCAGTATCCCGGTTCCGAATATTGACATCCCTCGCTTTCGCCACGGCCCGAAGGGATCTGGCGGAGTGGGGTCTGGTGAGGGCGAAGAAGGCCAATCTGTCGGCAAAGGCGGACAGCAACAGGGCGACAGCACCGGCGCTGCCGGAAGCGAGCCGGGCGGGGGGCATTACCGCGAAGTCGAAGTCACACTGGAAGAACTCGCCGAGATGCTTGGCGAAGAATTGCAGTTGCCCAACATCGAACCCAAAGGCACTGACTCCGTCCAGTCTGCCAAGGACAAATATTCAACAATCTCGCAGAACGGGCCGGAGTCTTTGCGGCACTTCAAGCGAACGTACAAAAGGGCATTGAAACGCTCAATCGCCTCGAACGAATACCGGCCCGACAACCCAATCATCATTCCGGGTCGACAGGACTTTCAGTATCGGTCCTGGAAATCCGTGCCCATGCCGCAGTCCAATGCCGTGCTGATTTACATCATGGACGTTTCCGGTTCGATGATGGACGAACAGAAAGAGATCGTTCGGACGGAAGCATTCTGGATCGATACATGGCTTCGTAATCAGTACGACGGAGTCGAAACTCGATACATCGTTCACGACGCGGCCGCCAAGGTCGTTGATGAAGAAACCTTCTTTCACACTCGAGAGAGTGGAGGTACGAAGATTTCGTCGGCCTATAAAGTTTGCCGCGATCTCATCCAGCGAGATTTTCCGCCGTCCGAATGGAACATCTACTGCTTCCAGTTTTCGGATGGTGACAACTGGGGCGAAGACAACGGTGAATGTCTGAAACTTCTGGTCGACGACATTATGGTCCACTGCAATCTGTACTGTTACGGGCAGGTTGAAAGTCCGTACGGTTCGGGCGACTTCATTCGTGAACTGCGCAAGCTCACTGACGAGCACGAAAACCTGATCCTGTCAGAAATCCCAAACAAGGACGCGATTTACGAATCGATCCGCACGTTTCTCGGCAAGGGAAAATAGGGAGCAGCGAGCAGATAACGGGGAACAGTGTGAGCCTGTTGTTTGCTGTTCTGTGTTTCCTGTTCGCCCCGAAGGGACATTTATGGCTATCAGCATTAACCGACCGCTCCCTGGCCACATAGCGGCGATTCAGCGGGACATGGAGCAGCGGGCTCGCTCGGAAGGTCTGGACTTCTTCGAGACGATCTTCGAATACGTCGACTACGAAGAACTCAGCATGTTCGCCGCGTATACCGGTTTCCCGATTCGTTATCCCCACTGGCGGTTTGGAGCTCAGTACCACGAACTGATGAAGGGCTATTCGTACGGACTGCAGAAGATCTATGAGATGGTGATCAACACGGATCCGTGCTATGCCTACTTGCTCAATACGAATGACGTCGGTGATCAGAAGCTGGTAATCGCTCACGTTTACGGGCATTGCGACTTCTTCAAGAACAATGCCTGGTTCGCTCCGACGAATCGCCGAATGCTTGACCAGATGGCAAACCACGCTTCACGGATCAGTCGCTACATCGATCGACACGGACACGAAGTCGTTGAGGAATTCATTGATGCCTGCCTCTCGATCGAAGACTTGATCGATCCTCACCTGCCGCACGTCAGACGGCATGATGGTCCAGGTCCTGTTGAGAGTTCGCTGGGACCAAAGACCAATCCGAGTGACAATGATTGCCAGAGTGGTCGGTTCCCATCCAAGGGATACATGGAACAGTTCATCAATCCGCCAGCCGTTCTGCAGAAGCAGGCCGCAGAAAAACAAAAAGTGCAACAGGATCGCGACGCTGCTCGATCATTCCCCGTTCGACCGGAGCGAGACGTACTGCTCTTTCTGCTGCAGCACGCGTCGCTGAAGCCGTGGCAGCATGACGTACTATCGATCATTCGCGACGAGGCGTACTACTTTGCTCCGCAGGGACAGACAAAGATCATGAACGAAGGTTGGGCCAGCTACTGGCACTCGACCATCATGACGACGTACGGTCTGAACGATTCAGAGATCGTCGATTACGCCGACCATCACAGCGGCACAATGGCGATGAGTCCTCAACGATTGAACCCGTACAAGATCGGCATCGAACTGTTTCGAGACATTGAAGAACGCTGGAACAAAGGTCAGTTTGGTCCCGAATGGGAATCCTGTGACGACATGCGAGCGAAGGAACACTGGAACAGGAAGACGGGTCTGGGCCGCGAAAAGATTTTCGAAGTCCGTAAGATTCATAACGACGTCACTTTTATCGACACGTTCCTGACGCCGGAATTCTGTCAGAAGCACAAGATGTTCATGTTCGCGTACAACGAAGCCAACGATCATTACGAAATCGCCTCGCGCGAGTTTTACAAAGTGAAACAGCAGCTTCTGGAGAGCCTGACCAACCACGGTCGACCGGTCATGCGAGTCGTCGACGGAAACTACAAGAACCGTGGCGAGCTGTTCCTCGCCCATCAGTTTCAGGGGATGCCGCTCAAGCTGGCGGAAGCCCGCGACACGCTGACAAGTCTTTGCAAGTTGTGGGGCCGTCCGGTTCATGTTGAAACGAACTACGAAGACAAACCCACGATTCTGTCGTTTGACGGAAAAAATCACGAATTGAAAAGTGCGGCGGCGGCGTAAGCAATGCCGCACCATGCTGCGGTGAACTTTGTCAGGAGGAGCCTGACCTGCGGCCTGTCAAACACTTTTCTGAACTGAGCTCCACGGTCCTTCCTCACCGATCCAGTGATCAAAATGGAATTTGACACGGGATTCACGCCTGCATCATTCTGAATGTAGACCTTTCCATATTCTTCATTGACGCATTGGTGCTGCCTGCGGCACACGCGAAGAGGTGTCGTTCTCTTCGCACAGGAGACGGAATATGAATCTCAACTCACAACTGACTGACGAGCTGAAACAGCTCGCCGGATTTTCCAGTTCGACTCCACGACGAATCGAGATGTGCGACTCGGATGGTCTGATCCTGAGTGTTGCCGTCGTTGCGGTCGACTTGCTGAGCTGCGCGTTCGAATCGCTCACGCTTCACGTGCCTGCACTGGTCGGAAATGAAACGACAGTGCTCCAGGCGTGGGCAGGTGCCCTGTCGCAGAGAGTGACCTACCTGCTTGAAAATATCGGACCGATTGAAATCGATCGAAGCAACAGTCAGGTGCTCATCCGGTCGACCCCTCCGGATCGCAGTAGTGCGGGAACTCAGTTCTACGAGGTCTTGCTGACAGCACAGGCCAACGGCACATTCGTGCTGCGTCGCTACCGCTCGGAGAATGGTCAACCCGGACGATCATCCGTAGACATTCACCTAACCCACGAGACGCTGCAGAAACTCGTTCGCGACCTCGTGGACACGATCCCTCAGTCGACAGAAGGCTGAGCATTCCCAGAGCGGGACCGCCTGCTGACCGATTGGTTTGTACTGCGGCTACGAAACGGAGAGACTCCTGAGGTACGAGCCTGCATGTCACTATCTGAGTCGTGTGGAAGTCGCATGCTCAACCGACATTCAGGCCGCTTCATAACAGTGGACGGTTTCGTTCGCTCTGAACAGTCAGCCTCAGGAAACGTATGATGGTTTCTCCATTCGATCCTCAGTCTTTGCGCACTGTGCATCTTGTGCCTTTGACAGCCTTTTGTCCGGACGGCAGTCTGAATTCAGAGCTTCAAGCGGCACACACATCGCGAATGTACGCAGCCGGAATCCGGTGTTTCCTTCCGGCAGCCGGCACGAGCGAGTTTCATTCTTTGTCTGCCGATGAGATTGTCGAAATCGTCAGAATTACATGCGAAGCTTCCGGCGATGACGCCGTCGTCTTTGCACCTGTCGGCCTGCAGATTGGACACGCTGTTGATGTCGCCCGGCGATCACTGGACGCGGGAGCGTCCGGCATCATGTTCATGCCGTTCAGTCATCCCTACATGAGCGATTCTGGAGCCCTGGATTACTACCACGCGGTAATGGACGCGGCCCCGTGCCCGACGCTGGTCTATAAGAAATCGCCGCTTCCCAGTAACGCGTTGCTGTTGGAACTGGCGAAGAATCCAAACGTCGTCGGCGTGAAGTATGCCTGGAATGAAATGCACGAATTCCGCACGACAGTGACAGCGGATTCGACCGGCATTGAATGGCTGTGTGGCTCTGCCGAAAAATTCGCACCGTACTACATGCTGGCCGGTTCGCACGGCTACACAACCGGAGCCGGTAACGTGTGCCCGCATTTGACGCTGGCGATGCACGCGGCGTTCGCGGCCGGGGAGTACGACGAAGGCATGGCATGGCAGCAGCAACTGCTGCCTATCGAGGACTACCGCGCTCGTGCCGGAGACAGTTTCAACATTTCCATGTTGAAGCAGGCGATGGCAGTGCTCGATCAGGACTTCGGACCACCACGACCGCCTCAGCGTCAGTTGACTGATGCCGAAAGAGCCGAGATCGACGCGCTCATCAAGCCGATTGTGGAAGCCGAAGATCAACTTCGCACTGAGCTGACTGCTGTGGGACTCTCCAGCAATTAGCACATCTGTCGCCAGTCAGTTTCCCAGCTCGATGTAAAGCGGCAGGTGGCGGTAGTAGACCTCCAGCATCAGCAGGTTGAGGCACGTCAGGTAGTGCCGTCCACCGGCTTCGCCCCACTTGGAAGGCGATGGCGATTCCGGATCCCAACTGCCTGCGGTTCCTGCTCCCTTTGACTGCGAGTCTACCAGCAAATCGCGAATCGCCGCGTTCCAGTCGGACCAGCTGTCTCCCTGCATGTGGAACATGACCTGCGTGGCGTAGTACCAGTAGTAAGCGTCCCGTTCTTCCATCCTCGGCAGATGCTGCTTCAGGTAGCCCGCTCCGGCCTGGAGTGCCGGGTCGGTCCTGCCGGCTCCCAGGTACTGCCGCATCAACAGCCCTTCAGCGGTCATTGCCAGCGAATCACCTTTGCTGGGGTGGTATGCAAATCGCCCTCGGGACGACTTGTTCTCAACCGAGTCCAGAAATCTGGAAACGCCGTCGTAGGCAGACTTAGGAACTGATAATCCTGCCATCTGGCCACTCTTCAGAGCCATCAGCTGCCAGCCGGAAACCGACGTGTCCGATTCGAACTGCGGACGGTATCTCCAGCCGCCGAACTCGGGATGCTGCGCGGCGACGATGAAGTCGAGTGACTTCTGAGCAGGAGCCTTCAAGGCCGGATCCTTCGTCATGCCGTACGCCTCGCAAAGAGCGATGGCTGACATCCCATGACTGTAGAGCCAGACGAATTCCGAACCGTCCTCAAACAGGTCTCCCGTTTCTTTCTGCCGGTCGATCAGCCACTTGATTCCGCGGCCGACGACTTCCTGATGCTCGCCGGAGCGGTGCGAATGTCCTGCTCCGAGAAACGCCAGCAGCGCCAGTCCGGTTGCTGCCGTGTCCGAACGAAATGTGCCTTGGCTGAGGCATTCATGGTCCTTGCAGTTCAGTTCGTGAATGCTCCAGTTCCCGGCCGCGAACTGGTGATCCGCGAGCCATTTCAGGCCTCGTTCAACCGCCTGTTCCGACGCGTCGTTACCACCGAGTTTCCGCACAGCCTCACGCCGCACGTCGGGACGTCGCATCGAAAATCCGGCGCTGACGGGACCACTCTCGACGGCTCCGAGTCCGGTACTGCTGCGTTTGATCATCCCAGCGATCTCAGACGCTGAAGCCAGTGTAGGCCCTTCTGCGTCCGCTGAGCGGGAACGCGTCAAACCGCTGCCTCCGGACGTTGAAATCGGAAGTGAAGATCGAGTTCGCCCGATGCCTGTCGAGCGACTGGTGCCTGGCAGGCCGGCAGTGCTGCGTCCGACCGTCGCTGTTCGAGGCCCGCTAATTCCGCCGCCCGGCGAGATCGAGCTTCCGCCACCACTGGCACCGGAAGGTGCTTGCGGACCGGCCATGACGAGCGCTCCCGACTGTTCCGCTGTGGCGGCACCTGGCGGCAGGGACGCCGAGGCTGCTGACCGAACAGTCGACAGGCCGGTCTCGCCGTCAGAAGAAAGTCCGGCGTTCTGCCCTAGTCGAGCTGTCGGCGAAGTCGCGCCACGCGCGGCAAGTCCACTGATACCGCCGCCCTGCACCGTCGCATTGCGAGAGGTTGACGGTGCTGTAGCAGAGCCGGCTCCTCCGCCGTTTCGCGAGGTCATCGTGCCAGTCAGACCACCCGTTGCTCGTCCCACTTCCGCCGACGCAGGTCCCGAAGACAGTACCGAATTCTGTGACGCTCGGCTGCTGCCGGCTGACGCGACAGCAACTTCGCCGACGCGAGTTCCGCCTCCGCTTAGAGGCTGTTGCGATCCGCTTCTGCCGGCACCATTGGCGACCGGTGAGCTGACCGCCTCACCCAGTTGCGGCTGCCCTGAGCCACCCGACGATTGCCGTCCGATTGTTCCCGAGCCAAGTGTGGACACACTGGCCTGAGCACTGGCTCCCGACACGGAACCACCGCCGGTCTGGGCCGCACCTGCGGGGACACTGCCAGAACTTCCTCGATTGACAACCGACGACGATGTCGCAGCGGCCAGACTCGGCGAGTTGGCGCCAGACGTCGCTGCCACTTGCACAGCCTGCGCCGCAGCTTCAGCGGCAGACATGGCTCCGGCCGCGCTGCTGGCATTGCGCTGTTGCTGTGCTGTTGCGCCTCCGTTGGCTGGAGCTGTGTCGGAAAGGCTGCGTTCTGCCGTCGACAGAGTGCCCGGTGCCGTGCTGGCGATCGTCACCTGCCGAGCGGAGTCCGGAGCGTTGTCCGTTCTCCGCTGTTGTTCCGCCAGACTGGCTTCGGTCTGTCGCTGGGCTTCCATCTGCCGTTCCCGAGCCGTGGCCTGACTGGCTGCGGCGGTGGCGACCTCGACACTTTCCGCGGCCGCAGCTTGTGCCGCCTGAGCAGCACTTGCCTGTCGACGTTCCGTCTGAATGTTCTGCTGTTCGGGAGTCATCTCCGCGCGTTGCGAGGCGACCTGCTGCGCTCGGATGCGTGGATCGGCTGAGGTTTCGATTTCTCGCCGCTCCCGTTCAGCTGCCTGGAGACTGCGTTCGGCACGTGCCGCTTCTGCGCGAGCCTGCAGTTCAGGATTGGAAGCGGCCTGAGTGGTGACTGCCGGAGCGGCTTCTGCTTCCGAGGCGGCGGCCTGGTTCTCGGCTGATTGACGCTGCTGCTCGACCGCCATCTCCCGCTGCCGAACGTCCACTTGCTGACGCTGCATTTCTTCAGCGCGAGCGATCTCCTGCTGACGACTGACTTCCGCCGGGTCCTGCTGGTCTGAGACCTGGGCCTCGTTCACCTGCCGCTGCATTTCTTCCATGCGTGCGTCGTTGACGGGAGTACTGGATGTTTCTTCCCATTCGGGAGTCGGAGCGTCGGTGGCCTCCATCCCTCCATAATCAGGCAATGTCAGTTCTGAAAGATCAGCCGATTCGCCCTCTTCTGCCGCAGCCACATTGACCAGTGGAAAGCCGACATTCAGTTTTTGAAAAACAACGCACATCAGCAGGTGCAGTACAAGACTCAAGACGATCGTCGCCTGCAGCCGCTTCATGATGACATTACGAGCCAGCCAGGCCGCTCCCAGCATCATGAGTCCCAGCGCAGCGGCCCAGCCAATCTGACCGCCGAGAGTTCCCGCACCAGGCAGGATCGGCTGCGTTTCTCCCAGAGCGTGACGAGAGGCCATGCCTAGAAATGCGAGCACGGTCGCCGTGGTCGCCATGCTAACGGAGCCGAAGACACGAAGTCCCTGCCCGGCGACGTGCTTCGCCAGTTCCTGCTCAGACATCTTCAGGAGACTCGTCACCTGCAACTCCGTTCCAGCTATTGCGCCACTTCGCCTTCCGGCACAACCGCGACACGATAATCGTTGATCTGAGCCTGATTACAAAGGCTCATTACACGGGCAATGTACTTCCAGTCGGCAGTTGCGTCGCCGCGAATTACTACGGACTGACTTCCCGGGTTGTCGACCTGAGCTCGTCTTAGCATCGCGCTCAACTGTGGCTCGGACTGTGGCTCGCCACTGACGAAAAACTGACCCCGTCCATCGATGTTCACAATCAGCTCGCGGGGCCGCATGACCATGGGCATGGCCGCCGCGGCTTCCGGTAAATTGGCGTCGAGTTCTCCTTCGCCAGTCATGCGCGCCTGTTCTTCGAAATGGCTCGCCACGAGAAAGAACAGCAGCAACTGAAAGACGCAGTCGATCATCGGCGTCATATCGAGACGTCGCTTTTCGCCAGATTTCTTTTGTTGAAAATGCATGAAACCAATTCCCGCCGCCCTGGTAGGTCAGGCTGTACCTGACGAAGTCTACCGCAATGTCTGCTACGTCGAAGTCGACCTCTGGAGTGCCAGTGCTTACTGGCTGCTGACCTGCTTAGTTGATCCGCCGCCTTTGGCTGGCTGGCTTACGGGAGTGTCAGTCGCGCCCATGACTCCCCATAAACTTCTTGACCGACCGGACCTGGGCAGGTCGTCATCCAGAACGGACTGGCCATCGTTTTCTGATCTGGCTGCTGCCTTGCGAGTTGTTCCTTTGAGCAGAATTCCGGACTCGCCAGACTCGCCACTCTGAGTTCTGGAGACTCGGAACTTTCCTTCGTACCGTTCGAACTGTGGGATGAGGTCCAGGAACAGTTCTTCCATTCCTCGCAAGATTCGATCCAGTCGCCCTTCCAGGAAGTTTGCCAGCAGCACGGCGATAACGGCCACAACCAGGCCAGCGAACGTTGTAACCAGTGCCGTATAGATTCCGGTGGCCAGTTCCTGCGCCTTCGCCGATCCGGTCGAAGTT
>JAQBWV010000200.1 GCA_027624335.1 Planctomycetota bacterium | reverse complement strand
TTCAGGATGGGCAGGATACGTCGGGCGAAGATCGTTCCCGCATCAGCGTTCTCAAGTTCCGCCGCGAGCTGCTCCGTGGATTGATCCGTCGCAGCGGACGCAACCCGCGATCTCGTTGCCTGATCGTCTGCATGGCCGGAGGCGTGGCCATGCTTGTCGCGACTGCCTGGTTGATTCTTTTCTGAGTGGTCGGGGTGGGCGTCGCTGTGGCTGTCGTGTCCCTGGTGAGCGTGATTCGCCTGCGCTCCGTGAGGCGACCGATGCCCTGCGACCGGACTTTCCACGTGGATGGAATGGTCACCATGTGTGTCGTCGCTCTGTTGCCCAAATCCATGTTGTGGCTGTGGTTGTGAGCCGTCTTCTCCATGGCCCTGCTCGGCGTGGGAACCATGAGCCGGATGCTCCGCCCCAGCGGGCTGATCGTCAGCGAGAGGATCATGAGTCTCGGCGGCGTGCTCGTTCTCTGAGGGAACGGGACCAGACTCACGATTGCACGAAGCCAGACACAGAGGCACGACCGCGATCAACAGCAATCGAATCGCATCTTTCACTTCATTTCTCCGATCGCGAAACGAGCAGACCAATGGTTTGTGAACGCTTTGGCATTGCTGCCGCGCAGACCTCGCGTGTGAACCTTACCCCGCGAATGTGTCTCGATTGTATACCGCTGCAGTGATTCAGGTCTTGCTCGCGGAATAGAAAGGATTCATGGAATTCCCATTCGGACCTTTCTCCTGGGCGAATCCGCTGGCCTTATGGTGGCTGTACTTCTCGCCGGGCGGTTTGCATTCTTAGCTTTCGGCAAGTGAGTGTCGATGATCCCAGTCCTCAACGGAGAGCGCGCAGCCGCAAGGCGTTGCTGATCACGGACAGCGAACTGAAACTCATCGCGGCGGCGGCAATCATGGGGTTGAGCAGGGCGCCCAGGCCGAAGATCGGGACAAGGACTCCGGCAGCGATGGGAATGCCGAGTGCGTTGTAACCGAAGGCGAAGACGAGGTTCTGGCGGATGTTTCGCATGACCGCCCGGCTCAGGGTGATAGCTCGGACGATGCCTCGCAGGTCGCCCTTGACGAGTGTCACTCCGGCACTCTCCATGGCGACGTCAGTGCCGGTTCCCATGGCGATGCCGGCATCCGCTTCGGACAGGGCGGGAGCATCGTTAATGCCGTCGCCAGCCATCGCAACGATGTGGCCGGTCGCTCGGAGAGCTTTCACTCGATTGAGTTTGTCTTCCGGGCGGACTCCAGCTTCGACGTCGTCGATGCCGAGCTGGTCAGCAACAGTGCGTGCCGTGCGCTCGTTGTCGCCTGTGAGCATGATGATTCGCAGCCCCAGAGCGTGGAGCTGACGGATGGCATCCGGTGTCGATTCTTTGATGGGATCGGCCACGGCCACGAGTCCCGCGAATTGTCCATCGACTCCAACAAACATCACAGTGCGTCCGAGCGAACGCAGCTCGTCGGCGCGAGAAGTCATCGCCTCGGGGACAGAGCAACCTTGTTCTGTCACGAACGACTGGCGACCCGCGAAGACGCGACGTCCGTCAACACCACCCGACACGCCATAGCCGGTGACTGATTGAAAGTCGCTGACCTCAGGCAGGTCAATTTCACGTTCCCCGGCTCCGGACACGATTGCAGACGCAAGCGGATGTTCGCTGTGGCGTTCGACCGCCGCCGCCAGGCTCAGCAGTTCAGTCTCAGTGAACGAGTCCGCCGGGACACACTCGGTTATTCGCGGTCGGCCTTCGGTGAGCGTTCCTGTCTTGTCGACGACCAGCGTGTCGACCTTCTCCATGACTTCCAGCACCTGAGCGTCGCGGATCAGCACGCCCTCTTTCGCGCCGCGACCGACGCCAACCATGATCGACATCGGAGTCGCCAGTCCAAGGGCACACGGGCACGCGATGATCAGGACCGCCACCGCGTTGACCAGTGCGTAAGCAAACCGCGGCTCCGGCCCGATTGTTGACCATGCGACGAACGTCACGCTGGCGACGAGAACAACCGCGGGAACAAACCACGCCGCGACGGTATCGGCGAATCGTTGAATCGGAGCACGGCTGCGCTGTGCTTCGGCTACCAGGTTCACGATCCGCGACAGCAGCGTGTCGCGGCCGACTCGGTCGGCACGCATGACAAACGAGCCTGTCTGATTGACCGTTGCTCCGATGACGTCATCGCCGGTCTCTTTGCGAACCGGCATGGGTTCGCCGGTGATCATGGACTCGTCCACGGAACTGCTGCCTTTGACGAGTTGCCCATCGACCGGGATCTTCTCCCCCGGCTTGACTCGCAGCAGGTCGCCGCTGTGGACGTGTTCGAGTGGTATCTCAGTCTCTTCACCATCACGAACAACACGAGCCGTGGGCGGAGCCAGCGAGAGCAGCTCACGAATCGCACTGCTGGTGCGCCGGCGGGCTCGCAGTTCAAGCATCTGGCCGAGCAGCACCAGCACGGTGATCATCGCTGCGGCTTCGAAATACAGCTCGACGGTGCCTCCATGCCGGAACGACTCCGGAAAGATGCCCGGCGCGAATACGGCGACAACGCTGTAGAGGAACGCCGCTCCAGTTCCCAACGCGATCAACGTGAACATGTTGAAGTGAAACGTCGTCAGTGACCGCCCGGCGCGAACGAAGAACGGCCAGCCGGCCCACAATACAACCGGCGTGCTGAGAACGAACTGCAGCCACCGCGACACCGTCGGCGAAACCCTCTGTTCCAGGGGCACTCCAATCATCGGCAACATTGCCAGAAAAAACACAGGCAGCGTAAGTGTCAGGCCGATCCAGAACCGTATCGCCATCGACGACAGTTCGGAATCGTCGTCGCTACTTGTCGCAGCGGTGACCGACTTCGGTTCGAGGTCCATGCCGCACTTCGGACACGCTCCCGGATGATCCTGCTCAACCTCCGGGTGCATCGGGCAGATGTAGGCAGCGGAATCCAGAGTCGAGTGCCCAGAGTCAAGAGCGGGTGGCCGGTCGCTGCTGGTGGAGCCCGTGTGGCAGCAGGAATGGCTGCCGGAACCGGACTCTGCGGGCGAGTCATCCGGAGTTGGATGCTCGACCCTCGTCCCTCGACCATCCCCCGTCTCTGGACTCTCCGCAAACTTCGTGAGGCAATGTCGACTGCAGAAGTAGAAAGTCTGACCTTCCAGCTCGAACGACAGCGCCGTCGATTCGTCGACTGTCATTCCACAGATCGGGTCTTTCGCCATCAGTTTCATTCCCGTGACTGGTTCAACTTTCACGCCGCCGGGCTGGCTCTATCTCAATCGGCATGCCGAGATTGCGCTTCTCATGCTCAACACGGGTTAAAGCTACTCCCTGAGCCTGCACAGCGGTATTGAGGCAGATGTCGACGAGCAACACGTCGAGTTTCGGATTGGAGTATCGGCAGAGTCAGCGAACTGAGAAATCGCTGAATCGCACGGGAGTCAGCGATTCGTCGGCAGGTAGATGAAACAACTTTAGAAACCGTCCGTGGTCTCCTGTCCGTTTCGCGAAGACAGCCATTGCAGAACACCGTATGGCGGAGATTTCACATTGTTGATGCTATCGCCGACAAATCTGACGGCGCCGTCAGCCATTAGAAAGAAGACTCCGCCGACATGTGGGCTGCTGAATCCGAACGAAAACACTTCATCAAACTCGTTATCGAACGGCAGGCTCGTCACCGACGTGACGTGTTCCTGATTAGCGCAATGGGCAACTCCAGCCCACGTGGTACCTCCGAAAGGCTCGGGGATCGTTGCTGATCGGCACGTCTGGTAATGCCATTTCCAGGACGTCTCCCCTATCGCAAACGTATTGCTTGTTCCGTCGCTAACGTGCGAGATCGAATGGCTGCTGTTGATGTAAAAGATTCCTTCGGGGTACTCACACGGAACCGGGAGCGGATGGAAATACGCTGTGGCGGAGCCGGCACTGACGGGTGCTGCAACAGTGGGAAGGCCCCAGCAGGGTAACCCCATCAGCGTGATTCCCGAGGATGCAGAATAATTCGAGACGCCGAACTTGACGCTTGGATTAAACGGGCAGCTACGATCGATCTGCTCCGGAGCTACGTCAGACGGGCATCGAAACATCGGTAATGGCAACTCTGCAATGTCCTGGTTCGATTCAACGGCCGGACTGACGTCTCCCGCGTCGTCGCGGACAAACGCCGAGAAGTCAGCGGTTTCGTAAAGGGCTGCCTGATTGAGATACGGCAGGAGAAGTGCTGACCAGCCCCACTGATTCCGCTGACTCGATCCGAGAAAGTCCTGCTGACAAATATACCCTGGCGGAAACAGCTTGTGGGCAGAGTGGTAGCCATGAAGTGCAACGCCGATCTGTTTGAGATTGTTCCGACACTGGGCTCGCCGTGCTGCTTCGCGAGCGAGTTGAACTGCTGGCAACAGCAAGGCAACCAGAACGCTGATCACGGCGATGACGACGAGCAATTCAATCAAACTGACGCCAGATCGAAAGCGAAGAATTTTCTTCACAGTACTTCCTCAGTCGTTCGGAAACTGTGGCACTCCTCCGGTGTCGACGATGTTGTCGAACGTCGGTTCGATTTCGTCTGTCGAGGCAATTTCGAGAACCGTTCGTTTTGTTAGATCGTCGGCTCGCGAATTCTTCCAGAGCCTCAGTCCGAAACGCGCGACCATCAGCGTGGCGATGGCCGCAATCAGAAGCTGTAGCTTCGCGCTCAGTCCCAGATCGAACGGGTTCAGTGATGCCGCTGGCGGGCGGTACTCGATTGTCTGAGCTATCAACATCGGAGCAAACCGCATGGCGTCCTGCCCTTCGTAGCCGTAGTTCTTGAAGAAGTAGCCGGTGACCGTTACGTGGTCGGCGACCAGGTCCGTGCCTTCGCCAAGACGCTCATCTCGACTCGTGCTGATGATCACTGCCGGATGATTCTGCCCATGAGGATCGTACAGCCAGGCTTCCCAGAGCTGGTCCTGAATACCGTACGGATTGTCGTCCGGCGTAAACGAACTCAGCTTGCGAAGGTGACCCTGCAGCGTCACCAGTTTTCCATGATACAAGTCTGGCTCGTTGAACAGATCAACGAAGTCGGGAAACTCGTATGCCTCGCGGTCCTTGTACTTGCCTTTGAACGCCTCGTTCTGTCGCGTTCTCCGGAACTCGCTGGCCGCCTGCTTCAGAGTGGCCAGGTCGTTCTCGCGAACTTTCTGCAGCATGGCGTAATACGAGTCCCGTTCCTGAGAGCGAATTCCCATCGTCTTGATCCCAAACTCTGAATTCCTGATGGGAGCAAGTATGTCATCCGGGACGACGACTTCAGTAAGGGGCGTCCATGAACCAGGTGAGTTCGGCGGAGCATTCAATTCCAGTTTGTGAATGCCGACTGCTTCGATTCTCGCGTCCGCGTGCTGGGTCGTCAGGCGGTCTTCCGGAAAGGTCTCCAGCCGCAGCTTACGAAAGCGAACTTCCTGAGGTTCGTCGTTCGAGTGCAACTGCAGACCAATCGGTCCGGCGAGGATGCGGTCCGGCTCCGGATCGCGCCAGTCGGAAACCAACTCACCGTTGAGTACGAGACGAATTCTGTTGCCCTGAGCGAGGATCTCGATCCGGTTCCAGTCGTGTTGTTTGCCGAGTGGTTTTGCTTTCTCAGCGTTGTCGTGAATTCGCTCGCGACCGTAGAGATCCCAGATGCCGTAGTTCGACGGAAACATGACCAGCGGTCCGACGTAGGCGAATGGGTCACCCTTCTCTGGATCAACCTTGCCCCACAGGGCGATTCCGGAATGCATCTCGGATTGAACCAGCTTGAAATCGAAGGTCAGCCGAAAGTCAGAAAAGTCGACTTCAGTCAGCAGATACGTGCTGACAGCCAGCGGCTCTTTGTTTCGACCTACGATCTCACCAGCATCGACTGACCAGTATTGATCATCGCCGACCCAGCCTGTCAGATCGTTGCCGTTGAACAGGCGAATGTTGGAAGACCGTCCCTTGCGGGGAGGGACATCAGGCGCATCCTGGGAAACTGCCAGATGTCTGCCGCAGAGAATCATCGCCGTAGCCAGCAAGGGCAAGAGCAACGATCGGCCTGGCATTTGCAATTTGATCATGAGTCCTGATCTCTCGGGATGCAGCATATGTCGAATACGACGTTGAACGGCAAGAAGTGGATAGTGCGTCACCCTGCAGATGTCCAGCTTGTTTCATTGGATGAATTGCTAGTCGAGAAACCTGGCTCTTTCTTCGGGTGCTGGCAGGCGACAGGTTTCTTTCTTTCCGAACAGGCGGTACCGATGTTTCGCCATCAGTCGGTATCCGAGATCCCGCACCGGCTTTGGGATGATCCAGAGCAGCGTTCCCAGAATGATCCAGATGCTACCGAGACGCCAGAGTATTCGGACAATCGCACTCGACCGGGTGCTCGATCGATTCCCGTTAAGAAAGACGACCGTGTCGAGTCCGGATACCACGTCCTCAGGCAAACAGGCCGCCGCCGTCGTTCCTTGTAGCGGAGCGAAGAATACTCGTCCGCGATGATCATACTTCAAGACGAAATCGACGAACCGGTTGCACAAACCACAGACGCCGTCGAAGAAGAGAATCGATTTGCACTCGGTTTCGCTTGTCATCGTTGAGTTCCTGGGGACGGTGTCGGGTACATTACCGCTTTCCGTCAGCGGGCTTAACCTGATTCGCGAAACGGGAAACGTGAATACTCGCCGGGATGCGGAATTTCGGACGTTTCGTAACCAGAATCTACATCTTGGGCGGGGAACGCTTTTGCGAGATACCGTTCCGGCAGGTAGGCTGTCAGCATCGTCCGCCGTATCGGACATGGCTTTTAAGTCTGGCCTGTTGGCCGGTTCCAGGGGTTCTCATTGTGAGCGCGATCGCAACAAATCTGCGACCTCTCGCGAAGGTAGCGGCGCTGCCACAGGCTGCCGACGCCTGCGATACGATGAGCTCTCCGTGCAGACCTCGAGTGGTCTGGTCAGCCTGCGGTGTTTCGCTGCTCGTGCATGCCTGCCTGCTGGGGGCGCTGAGTCTTGTCTGGATTCTGCTGCCGAATCGCTACGCGACGATGCCGGTAATCAAGGCGTTGATGTCCGTTGCTGACGCGGATTCAGCTGCTGACGCGAAGCCGTTTGAAGAAATCGCAGCGGTGACTCACGTCGCTCCGCCGCTCGCGCTGGGCGGTCAGTCCGTCGGACAATTCCAGACGCCGCTGACCAGCCCGGCAGATTCATTGATGCCAACCGGAACTCAGGCACAGCTCAGCGTCAGCGTGATCTCTTCTCCGTGGACAAAAGCCGACGTCTCCGGCGACGCGTTTCCAGCCGGAGCAGCGTCCGGCTCACGCGATGGATTCGGCAGCGGAGACGGCATTGGGGATGGCGACGGAGATAACTCCGGCCACGCATTTTTCGGTTTGAGACCAGTCGGTCGCCGATTCGTTTACGTGCTGGACTGTTCCCGCAGCATGAACCATCCGCACGACACGGAGGCGAAGACTCGGTTCAAGCGGATGAAGGTCGAGCTCATCAAGTCAATTCAGGGAATGGGACCTGAGTCCGAATTCTACCTCATTTTCTTCAACGACTTTGCGATCCCCATGCCGTCCCCCGTACCGGTTCAGGCGGCCGAACGACCGAAACTGAAGTATCTGTACTGGATGCAGGATCTGAAAGCGGACGGCAATACCGAACCCATGGCGGCATTGCAGTACGCGCTGAAACTACAACCGGACGTGCTGTACTTCCTGACCGATGGCAGCTTCACGTATCGGGTCGAGCAGGACCTCTTGAGCCTGCGAACACCAAAGACCGAGATCCACACATTCGCGTTCGACGCCCCCTTCACGGAAAACATGCGTCGAGCCTACAGTCGCCTGCTGAACGACGACCGAACCGGCGCTCGAGAAACGGTGGGTTCGCGCAGCGACTACCGGAAGCTGGTCGAAGTTTTCAAGTCGCATCAGTTCATGAAGCAGATGGCCCTTCGGCACGGCGGTCGCTTCCGGCTCATTCCTTATGATGGCTGACCGGTCGCTCAGGCGCTGTGTGGTTCTGAATTCCAACTGCATGGCCAGTCATTCGTCGCTTGATGCGGCACTGTCCGCGTCGCGGTCGGCGATTACCGTGAGGTGCTGCTCGACCGACTCTGCCAGTGCCTGCACGTTGTAGCCTCCTTCGAGAAGACTCACGCAGCGACCATCGCAGTATTCGTCGGCCACGTTCAGCACCATTCGAGTCAGCACGGCGAAGTCCTCGGTCTCAAGCTCCAGCGAGCCGATCGGATCCAATCGATGAGCATCGAAGCCAGCACTGATCAGAACCAGTTCCGGTCGACATCGCCTGGCACAGTCGGCGAGGAGTTGTTCGAACGCAGCCAGATACTGGCGTCGCGGAGTTCCGAACTCGACCGGCAGATTGAAGACGGTTCCCAGTCCTTTACCCGTTCCCGTTTCGTCTTTCGTGCCGCTCCCTGGATAGAACGGAAATCGATGTGCTGACAGAAAGTAGACCTCAGCGTCGTTGTAAAAAATGTCCTGAGTTCCGTTTCCGTGGTGCACGTCCCAATCGACGATCAACACGCGGGACAGTTTGTGTTTCGCGATCGCGTGCCGCGCGGCAACGGCAACGTTGTTAAACAGGCAGAATCCCATGGGATCGTCCGCCAGCGCATGATGCCCTGGCGGGCGGACCAGACAGCAGGCTCGCGTCTGGTCGCTTTTCAACACGCGGTCGACTGCGTCGCAAGCTGTTCCGGCAGCACGCAGCGCCACGTCAAACGACTGCGGACTCACAGCGGTGTCCGCTTCGATTCTGCCACCACCATTCCGGGCAAACTGGCGAACTCGCTCGACGTGACTGGCCGAATGGGCTCGAACAAGCTGCTCAACCGACGCCGTCACGATCCGACCGCGTTCAAAGCGGTCGAGTAGCTGGAGACTTTCCAGATGAGCGGTCACCGTCCGGAGCCGCGCCGGCGACTCCGGATGCTGGCCGGTTTCGTGATCTAGAAAAACCGGGTCTGTGTAAAGCAGTGCCATTAGAGGTTCCTCCGAACCTGCCGACTGTCCACGAAACCGAACATTGTTTTTCGAGACTACGCCTACCGCGATTCGTAGCGAGGCGAACTCGACAAAAAAAGGCACTGGTCGGAGGTGACCAGAGCCTTTGAACTTCTCAATTTCAGAGTTTCGCTTCTGTGACGAACTGCGATCAGCTCTTCTTCGCTCGCGATGCTTTCGGCGGAGAGACCAGCCCGAGCGATGCTCCCGACTTCTTGGCGTAACGCTCTTTGCTGCCATCATCGAGGTAGCGGAACCCAACGCGGGTCGGCTTGTCGGTGCCGGGATCAATCAGAGCGACTTTACAGACGTGCATTGGAAGCTCGATATCCAATCGACCACCTTGCGGGCTCTTTGGATGTCCCCGCTTGATATGTTTACGAGCGACGTTCACGCCCTGCACAGTCACCATGCTCTTCTTGATATTGACGGTGACGACCTGGCCCCGCTTGCCTTTGTCCTCGCCAACGAGAACCTGAACCGTATCTCCACTCCGAATGTACATCTTAACGCTCTCCGTAAGCCGTTATCGGCTCAAATCTGTAAGTCTGTGTCTGTGACGGCCTCTGTTCCGAGTTATGCCCGGAAAAACGCAGCAAGATAGCCGGATGGGCGACTGGAAACAACGGACCGCCATGTCGCCAGAAAACACTATTTCGCTTCCTCTTTGGGCCTGGCTGCCTGGCCGTCAGCTGGCTTCTTGTCGCCAGCAGCGTCCTTCTTGTCGGCCGCGTCTTTTTTGTCGGCTTCGGCCTTTTTCTTTTCTTCTTCCGCTTTTTTTGCTTCCTCTTCGGCTTTCTTCTTCGCTTCCTCAGCCTTCTTTTTCGCTTCTTCTTCCGCTTTTTTCTTCGCTTCCTCTTCAGCCTTCTTCTTTGCTTCTTCGGCAGCGAGTTTTTCTTCTTCTACTTTTCGTATGGCTTCCTCTTCGGCTCGTTGCTTGTCTTTGACAAGGTCGGGAATGATTTCAAGGTCTGGACGAGCCGCCTTCAGTTTTGCCACTCCGTCGATCGTGACCTTTGTTTCCCAGATGTAAAACTTCTTCAGCGACTTCATCGGAACAATCGAATCGAGTCCCGCGTCGGTGATTTCGGTTCCGTAGACATTGAGATATTCGAGACTCTTCAGCCCGCCAAAGTGTTTGAGAGCGGCATCAGTGATCTTTGTCTTTTCCAGATGCAGCTTGACGAGACCGGTCATACCTGCGAGCTCGGCAGCACCTTTGTCGTCAACCTCGGTCCCACGCAGATTCAGCGAGTACACGCAAGTCAATCCCTTGAGTGGGGCGACATGGTCGTTGCCGATCTTGCCATCAGAGAGGTGATACGCAACTTCAACCCGGTTGTCATTCTGAGCAACCTGCAAGGTCATCGCACCGAGTTCACGGACTTTCGCCAATGCTGCGTTGTCAGCGTCGGTCAGTACGATCTTGACGCCTTCTGGTTCTTTGGCGTCTTCGGCCTGAACCGCCGCGAGAAATAATTGCAGAGTCGCAATTGCACCAAGTGTCAAAAGAATTCGCATTGCTGCCTCCTTCGTGCTGAGTCGCTCAACCTGGGTTAACTGGGGGAAATCTGTCATGCGAAAGCTCCGAGGAACGGTTCCGCACGAGAATGATTCTATCAGTCCACCGGGTATGTTGAAGCAACCTGCGCCGAAGAAGTCAGGATCGTTCTGAAACTGGACTCGTGTCAGCTCGCGGCTGTCAGCCTGTTGTTCAGCTCAATCCACGACTCGCGATAGCCTTCGATCAGTTCAATCGCTTTCGCAGCGGCTGGCCGATCCTGTTGCATGTCAGCCATAAACAGGTACTTCTGCACGTGCAGGAAGTAGTCCTTCACGTTCGCAGCGAGGTCCGGTGCAGTGTCATCCCTGATGCCGATCAACACTTCAGCACAGAATTTACGAGCCTGCACCAGTTCCTGGTGCGACGTCTCGAAATCTTCAAGCTCAATGGACGTGAGAGCCTGCCTGCTATGGCGAAGCATTTCGTCGATCACCATCAAATGGAGGCGATACGGACTCGCCGTCATCACCTTGCTGCGCAGATATTCATCTTCGCCACTAATCATTGAAATTCTCCCGCCTGGCGCGAGTAGCACCGAGGCTGCCGACGCCGTCAGATTACCGAAACCTTGTTGAGACGCTTCGGCATTTTCAGAACTTATTGATTTCCGTCGACCGGGCACTGGCGATGGTTGATCTGGATACCGCAAAGATTCGCAAGATCAGGTTTACGTCTCATCCGCCTTTGCTGACCGTTCCGATCAGGCAGAATGGACGACCAGATCTTCGCAGCGTGGCTGTGCCACGCGGCGGATCATCTGTTGCCTGTTTCCTGCATTTGGCAGCGTTGATGACGACTCCACTTCGATACCTTGACCGAACGGCTCGGCTGCTCGGTCCCAACGGACTCGCATCCTCGTATGGCGGGTTGAGGCTATTTCTGGACACATCTCGATGTCGGGTTGCTGGACATGAACACGGCGTTGGAATTACTGCCAGGGATGCCGGCTCGACCGACTCCTGGACGGGTTCGCCAGGTCTCCACCGGAACTGACCCGAGTTTCGTTGCTACGTTGGTTGCAATGGTTTCTGGTATTCTCGGGAGTTCTCGCAAGTTGTCACGAAAAACGGCTGCCGCCGGAGATGACTCCAGCGACAGCCGTAATATGAGTTCTCAGGGGAGTTTACGCGAAGAACTGACGTCTCCTGAGAA
>JAQBWV010000199.1 GCA_027624335.1 Planctomycetota bacterium | reverse complement strand
GCGCCTGGTCCATAAAAGGGAGCACCATCGGCATCCAGGACATGTTAGAGGGTCTCGTTGCCGCTATGTTGAGGCTTGTTGCGATCGTTCCAAATGGAAACGTCTGATGCGTGTCGTGGTAGTTGTGTAGTGCAAGCCCGAGCTGTTTGAGGTTGTTCTTGCACTGCGACCGACGGGCCGCCTCGCGAGCCTGTTGCACTGCCGGCAAGAGTAAAGCGACCAGAATCGCAATGATCGCGATCACGACGAGCAGCTCAATCAGGGTGAACCCTCGATTGGCGTTTGTTGATTTCAGCATGGATTTCGTCTCGCAGATATAGAAGAAATTAGGAAATTAGAGAAACAGTGAGTGCTGGACAAGAAACCGAACTTGGAGCAATTGGCGGCGGGACGAGAATCGGGGTGAAGTGCATCCCCTGCGAACTCAGTGCGTAACCGCTTCCGTCTCCATCGCTGCGTGTAAGCGTACGGAGCATTCGCTCCTGAGAGGTCAATAGTTGACGGGAGAGGGGCGAGTGTGCGAAATCCGAACATCCTTGTCAACTGGATCGGTGGGTGAGTGTGGGTGAGATTGTGGGTAGGCGCCGGTCAGAAAACGAAGCGCAAGGTGGCCCATCTCTTTTAGATTGTCTGGGTGCCGGACGGACGAGAAGTCCAACAGAATCAATAGTGCAGCCAGGATCAGTAAACTCAGGTCATTGGCACGCCAACCGTGCGACCACACTCATAGTGACGAGCAGAACTCCAACGCCAGTCGGCCGGGTGGCTTCGCCACAAGAAGCAAACGGCTCGAACTTTCGTCATCATCACGACCGCACCTCTTGTGCTGACGCACCCAGATTGTGCTGACGCACCCAGATTGTGCTGACGCACCCAGATTGTGCTGACGCACCCAGACAACCCTCCGGGATTGTCTGGGCCACTCTCGACACGACACAGGATATGTAAATCACAGCGCCGTCAGACTGCGCCGGATTGGACGAACGACGAAATACACGAAATGACACGGAGGGCGAGTTTCCTTTCCGTGTGCTCTGCGGTTTCATGTTTTTCCTGTCCGAAATACGAGTTGCCGCAGTTGAGTAGCGCAGCCGCGGCACGTCGTGTTTCTCGAATTTCTCGAAGCCGAATGCTGATTTAGCATCGCGCGGCGTTTTATTGTCGGCTTTCGCTCCGTGAAAGATTCGTAGAACGCTACTTTCGCGGAGCGAAAGGTGACACTTGTTTCCCGCACGGCGCTTAGTCTCGCTGCAGACACCAGCGGCTCGAATCAGTTGATCGTGACCAGGCGGAAGACGATCATCGCCAGCGGTGGCAACGTCACGGACAACGAATTCTCGAAGCCATGCGCACCGACGGGATGAGAATAGGATCCGCCACTGTTGGTGACGTTGCTCCCGCCGTAGATTTCCGCGTCCGTGTTAAATGCTTCACGATAGAAGCCGGCCTTCGGTACACCGATCTGGAATTGTTCTCGAACGACGGGCGTGAAGTTCAGCGCGATCACGAAGAAGTCATCGCGATTGCTCGAACGGCGGATGAACGAGTACGTGCTGTTTTCCGCGTCGTCGCAGTCAATCCATTGAAATCCTTCGGGCAAACAGTCGAACTGATGCATCGCCGGGTTTGAGCAATACAGACGGTTCAGATCTTTGACCAGCTGGCTGATACCGGCGTGTGTTGGATACTCCAGCAGCGACCAGTCCAGGGCGCCGTCGTGATTCCACTCGATCCATTGCGCGAACTCACTGCCCATGAACTGCAACTTCTTCCCCGGCATCGTGAACTGATAACCGTAAAGCAATCGCAGGTTCGCAAACTTCTGCCAGTCGTCTCCAGGCATTCCAGCCAGCAGCGACAACTTTCCATGGACGACTTCGTCATGCGAAAGCGGCAGCACGAAGTTCTCGGAAAAGGCATACATCATGCGAAACGACAACTCGTTCTGATGATGCTTCCTGTGAATGGGTTCGCGAGCCAGATACTTCAGCGTGTCGTGCATCCAGCCCATGTCCCACTTCATCGTGAAACCGAGTCCCCCTTTCTTCAGCGATCGTGTCACGCCGGGCCACGATGTCGATTCTTCGGCAATGGTGACCAGGCCAGGAAACTCACGATGCAGAATTTCATTGAACTCGCGAACGAAGCTGATGGCGTCCGTGTTCTCTCGCCCGCCGTGCTCGTTAGGGACCCATTGTCCGGAGTCGCGTGAGTAATCCAGGTAGAGCATTGAAGCCACAGCGTCGACGCGAATTCCATCAATGTGGTACCTGTCGCACCAGAAGCGAGCGCTCGACAGCAGGAACTCGCGAACTTCCTGGCGGCCGTAGTTGAAGATGTACGTGTTCCAGTCGGGGTGATATCCCTTGCGAGGATCCTCGTGCTCGTACAACCCGGTTCCGTCGAAGCGGCCCAGCCCGTGTTCGTCGGTGGGGAAGTGAGCCGGTACCCAGTCGACCAGCACACCAATGCCCGCCTGGTGACAGCGATCGACAAAGTGCATGAAGTCGTGCGGCGATCCGAAGCGGCTGGTCGGAGCAAAGTATCCAGTAACCTGATAACCCCACGAACCGTCGAACGGATGTTCTGAAACCGGCAGCAACTGCAGATGCGAGTACCCGATTTCGTGACAGTACGCGATGAGTTGATCAGCCAGTTCGTTCCAGGAATAGTAGTCGCGGCCATCTTCTGGTCGTCGCCAGGATCCGAGGTGAACTTCGTAAATCGACATCGGACGTTCGAGCCAGTTGGCCGACTGTCGAAAATTCATCCAGTGATCATCGGCCCACGAGTACCCGTTCAGATCGCAAACGATGGATGCGGTCGCGGGTCGGTATTCAGCTTCAAATGCGTACGGATCGGACTTCTCGACCGTGTTTCCGTGGCAGTTGACGATCGAGTACTTGTACTTCTCACCTTTGTGAATGTGAGGAATGAAGCCGCTCCACACTCCGCCGTCGCTGGAATTCAGAGGATTCTGTGCGCGCTGCCAGCCGTTGGCATCGCATACGACGGATACTTCGCGAGCGTTCGGTGCCCACACTGAAAAGTGAGTGCCGACGACGCCACGACGCTTCGTCACTTGAGCACCGAGTTCGTTGTACATCGTACTTCGCATGTCATTTCCTTCCGCTCGGATCAACGAGGAACCGTCGCCAGGCGGCGCAGCAACAGTCTGTGATCGCCCCGTCAGGATATCCGCGCAGGAGATCACCTCAACCTCTGCCTGCTCACAACAGCATTTGACGGGCGTAACCGTCTCCGACGGCAAGGCCTCCACAGTCTGAGTCGTGTCTGCGGGTTGGTCGGGATTCAACGATCTCCAGGCAACAATCTCCGGCCACTCGGCAAATGTGTCCTCTTCGAGTCATGTTGGCAGTGGACTCGAAAGTACAATTCGCAGACTTCCGGATGGTGAGATACGCATCAATCATCCCTTCCCCGGTTTACCGATGTCGGCGGCAGCCAGTTGAGACAGCGAGGAACCAGCACTCCATGTTATGGCGAGCGATCATCCTGTTCGTTGGACCGGGATTCCTGATTGCAGGATGTTATTTCCTGACGGTTGGGAGACCTTCGCAGAACGTGCAGGCTGCGCCGGTCGCAACGGCAGCCGAGCGTGACTTCGACATCGACGCCCTGCACGCTGGAGTCGAAGAAGGCCTCGTTCCCGCGAGCGCGGCGAGAACCTTGAAAGACCGCAGCAGGCTGTCCACTGCCTGCGACGAACGTGCGCGACAACTTGGTACGTTGCTTACCGAGACAGATCGGATCATCGTTCGTCCGCCGTTTGTCATCGCCGGAAACGTTTCCGAAACGAAACTCGACCATCAATACACGCAGACTGTGTTGCCGACGATGCGAGCGCTCAATCTGGCGTACTTTGATCACGCGCCCGACGAGCCCCTGACATTGCTGCTGTATTCGAACGAGCGTGCTTACCGCGACACGTCGTGGCAACTCGATCATCGAAACACGGCAAGCTATTACGGTTACTACATCCGCACTGATCGTCGAATCGTCGCCAACATCGGCACCGGAGACGGCACGCTGTCTCATGAACTGACGCACGCTCTGGCTCATTTCGATTTTCCAAACATGCCGGAATGGTTCGACGAAGGACTGGCATCGCTGTACGAAGAAGCGGACTTTTCCGAAGACGGGCTGCAGTTGGTTGGTCTTTCCAACTGGCGATTGAATCACCTGCTCAACGCGATGCAGAAGCGACGACTCGGCACGCTGGAGTCACTGGTCTCGGCACGGGAAATTCGTGTGGAACGACAGGCAGTCGAGTATGCACACGCCAGATACTTCTGCCTGTATCTTCAGGAGCGTGGTCTGCTGCCGTTCTTCTACCGCAAGTTCAGAGGCCACGCCGCAAGCGATCCCAGCGGCCTGCGAACACTGTGCGAGATGTTTGGAACCGACAATCTCGACTCTGTCGACCGGAACTACCGTCAGTGGGTGATCGCGCTGTACGAACAGGTTCGCCGCCCGGTCCCGCACGAATAATTCGTCGGTCACCGCCCCAGCAGATGACGCAAGGCCGGTTCAAGTTCGGGAAACGCGTACTCGTACCCGGAGTCGATCAGGCGCTCCGGAACGACTCGAGTGCTTCCGAGCAGCAGTTCTTCGCCCATTTCACCAAACGCCAGCTTCACGACAAACGCCGGCATCGGGATCAGTGTCGGACGTCGCAGCACACGCCCCAGCGTTTTTGTGAACTCGCGATTGTCGACGGCTCCCGGCGACGTCGCGTTCACGGGCCCGGACAGTGACTCGGTCTGAATACCGTGCAGAATGATCCGCGGCAGGTCTTCGATGCTGACCCAGCTCCACCACTGTTTTCCGTTGCCGACGATTCCGCCGCCACCGAGCTTGAACGGCAGCAGCATTTTCTGAAGGGCTCCGCCCTGCGGACTCAGCACGACTCCAATTCGCAGGTTGACGACACGAACGCCAGCATCGCGAGCCGGAGCCGTTGCCTGTTCCCATTCAACGCAGGTCTTACTGAGGAAGCTCGGCCCCGGTTCGCTGTTTTCGGTCATCACATCCTGCCCGCGGTCTCCGTAAAATCCGATCGCCGACGCGCACACCAGCACTCTGGGCGGATTCGCCAGTCCGGCCAGCGTCCGACACAGCAGCGAGGTGCTGTTGACTCGACTGTCTCGGATGAGACGTTTCATTCCGGTCGTCCAGCGACCGTGCGCGATGTTGTGTCCACCCAGATGGACAACCGCGTCGCAGCCTTCGATTCCGGCAGCATCGATTCGCCCCTGTGACGGATCCCAGTCGATGCTGGTGGTTCCGTCGTCAACCGATTTCCCTCCACGAGTCAGTCGCGCGACTTCATGGCCGCCTGTCGTGAGAAACGGAATCAGAGCCGAACCCACCAGACCTGTCGAACCTCCCACAGCAATTTTCATCGCAGGCTCCCTTGAGTACGCGGCGTGAAACTTCAGATCGCTGGCCGTCAACGCGTGCCGATATCGAAAGGTCCGCTCCAACTGCTGCCCTATTAACCGTCCACCGAAAATTTCTCCGAGTATTCCCAGCGGTAGTTGGTGTTCAATTCGGTCTGACAACCGACACGCCCCCGCCGACACCGGCTCCATGCGGTGCGTGTGTTCCCATTTCGCAAACGGTCCGGCCAACTGAATGTCTTGAAACTGCCGTCCTGGAATGATCCCATGATGTTCGGCGATCCACATTTTCGGGATCGGTCCCAGCTTCATGCGGATCGTCGCTTGCGAGCCTTCTGCGACGCCTTCCGACGAAATCAGCTCGATCGTTTCCCAGGGCGGCGCGAGCCGTTGAAACGCTCCCGGTCGACAGTGCCATGCAAAGGCTTCATCCGCAGAAACTGGCAACTCCGACGACTGTTCGAATACCGGCATGAGAACCTCGGAACGCGTTACAGAAACTCAGCCAACCCGGCTTCACCAATTTCTTTGAGCAGTTCCTTGATCTGAGCCTCGTCGTCCAGCTTCGCGACTAGTGTCGAATGTTCCGTGTGAACCACAACGCAATCGTCCAGTCCGATGGTCGTCACCAGGTGGTCACCGGACGAGAAGATTGTGCAGTTCTTCGTGTCGACACCGACGTGTCTGCCCAGCACGGTGTTGCCATTCTCGTCCGGGTCATGCACGCGGGCGAGTGCCGACCAGCTTCCGACGTCGTCCCAGGTGAACGGAGCTTCGAGCACGCAGACGTCTTTCGAGTGCTCCAGCACAGCGTAGTCGATTGATGTCGAAGGCATGTTCGGGAACTCGCGTTCCATCGCCGCCGACCATTCCGGCGTCCCGGCGAGGTCGAGAAACCGGTCAAGAATTTCAGTCACTTCCGGACAATGTTTCCGCAGCGCGTTCAGGATTGTGTCCGCACGCCAGACGAAGATCCCGCTGTTCCACAGGAAGTTGCCGGCATCGAGAAATTTCTGGGCGGTTTCCACGTTCGGCTTCTCGCGAAATCGAGCGACTTTAAAAACGCGGTCCGAATCAGCCAGCTCCGAGCCCTGCTCGATGTATCCGTAACCGGTCGCTGGCCGAGTTGGCACGATCCCGAACAGGCACAGCCGCGAAGGATTCTTCTCAACCGTTTCCATCGCCCGTTGAACGGCTGCGATAAAGTCTTCCGTCGGAGTAATCACGTGGTCAGCCGGGGTCACCAGCATGATCGCGTCCGGATCGTCAGCCAGCAGCCGCGCCGCCGCGATCGCAATGCACGGCGCCGTGTTGCGACCGCATGGTTCGATAAGAATGTGATCGGAAGCCAGTTCCGGAAGCTGCCGACCAGTCTCCACCGCATGAGCGGCGTTGGTCACGATCCAGGTGGAATCAGCAGTCGACAGCTCGCCACAGCGACGAACCGCCTGCTGAATGAGCGAATGCTCGCCAAAGAGCGTGAGGAACTGCTTGGGGAGTTCCTGCCGGCTCACCGGCCAGAATCGCGTTCCGCTGCCACCCGCCATCACAACCGTATGAAGCATTTCTGAATCCTTTCGGAAATCTTTCGAAGTCGTTCGAAGTCCTGACGGGCCGGAGTGTAGGACAGGCACGGCGGCGTGAGAACGTCTGCCCTGATCCGACCTTATCAGAAGTGGAACGGCTGAGATCACAGCGTGGGCAGACCGCAACAGCCTGGATGAACCACGGAACACACTCAATGGCACGAAAAATCGCGGGAATTGACCAGTGAGTTGCCACTGGAACCACCTTACCGGCAGAATCACGCACTCAACCGCTGTCAGTGTTTCGAAAGCCACCGGATGGACCTTCGAAAACAGCGGTGAAGTTCACCTCTCAGTTCCCCGGCAGGATGCACGACATGTCTGATGAATCACTGATCGCAGTCTTTGTAGACTTCGAAAACCTGGCTCTCGGTGTCCGGGATATGAAAGCCGGATCGTTTCGGATCGAGCTGGTACTGAAGCGTCTGCTGGAAAAAGGTCGGCTGGTTTACAAGCGAGCGTACTGCGACTGGAAAAACTATCGGGACGAGGTCCGCGTCTTTCACGGCCAGGGCATCGAGTTGATTGATATCCCTCAAAGTCGGATGAGCGGCAAGAACAGCGCCGATATCCGGATGGTCGTCGACGCGCTGGACCTGTGCTATTCGAAGAATCACATTGATGCCTTCGCGCTGATCTCCGGCGACAGCGACTTTTCACCACTCGTTTCAAAGCTCAAAGAAAACAACAAGCGAGTGATCGGCTGCGGAGTAAAAAGTTCAACATCCGAATTGTTGATCAGCAACTGCGACGAGTTCATCTATTACGACGATCTCGCCAAAGCCGCGCAGAAGCCTCGCCCCCAGCGCAAAGCTGCTGTTGCGACCAGTCCGAATGCGAAGAAGGCGACCGATCGCAAGGACGAGGCGCGGGAACGACTTGTCGAGGTTCTGGATTCGATCGAGCAGGACTACGATACCGTCTGGGGCTCGCTGTTGAAGCAGGTGATCCGCCGCGTCTATCCAGGTTTCAGTGAAAACTACTACGGCTACGGCAGCTTCTCTGAACTGCTGGAAGACGCCGCTGACCTCGACCTGATCGACATTGAATTCGACGACGATCGCCGCAACTACCAGGTGCAGCTCAAGAAGCACTGACCCGTTCTCCCTTCCGTAATGAGTCAGGCACTGCCCAGGCAGTTTCCATCTGAGTAAAAACGGATCGTCATCAGGTCGTTCCCGGTTATTCCAGAAGGCGACGCTTTCGATCTGAACCAGTACGTCCTCCTCGGATGTTTCGAGATTCTCTCGTCGAATGGATTTCCCCGGTCGTCAATCCGAGTTCCACAATTCGGCGAAATGCCAGAACTCTATTTGACTGGATGGAGAAACCAGGCGACGGTAGGATCGAAACTTTGTTGAATTCGGCCTGCAAGGACGACTGATTTGGACGTGAAATCTACCACAATGAACCGTCGTGAACTATTCACGATGGGGGGCCTGTCGATCGGTGCGATCTCGCCGCTGGGGCTGTCGTTGTCTGACGTTCTCGCGAACGAATCGGGAAGTGGAAGCGCGAAAAAGATCAGCGTGATCTTCATGTTTCTACAAGGCGGCGCTAGTCATATTGACATGTACGATATGAAGCCCGGTATGTCCGACGACATTCGCGGGAAATACGAGCCGGCTTCGACCAACCTCCCGGATCTGCAGTTGAGCGATCGGTTGCCAAAGCTCAGCGTCTGTGCCGACAAATTTTCACTGATTCGCTCGATGCATTCCTACACGTCGAAGCATGGCGAAGGCGATGTCCACATCATGTGCGGCAGTGAGCTTGACAAGAATGTGCAAGCTCCCGGGATCGGTGCAGTGCTCAGTCTGCAGCAGAAGCAGCGGGCTCCCGTGCCGCCGTTTGTCCACATGGGAGACATGAAGCATCCGTCATACAGCGCTCCGGGTTTCGGCGGATTTCTGGGTCGTACTTACAACCCGTACATGATCAAGCAGGATCCGAATTCTCCGAGTTTTTCCATCAGGGAATTTGACTCGGCTCCGGACGTCGACGTCAGCCGCCTGGTCGGTCGTAAGACGCTGCTTCAATCGCTCGATCAATACCAGGCTCAGCGAGAGCACCAGCTGGAGTTCGCTCGGTCACACAGCACGTTTACCGAGCAGGCATTGAGTCTTGCCACATCGCGAAAGGCGAAGGAAGCATTCGATCTTTCCCGGGAGCCAGCGCAGCTTCGAGACGCTTACGGTCGCAACCGGGTTGGTCAGGGCATGCTGATGGCTCGTCGACTGGTTGAAGCAGGCGTGCGGTTTGTGACGATCCAGGGTTACGTCGACACGGGAATCTACGCCTGGGACCATCACTGGGGCATTTTCTCACACCTGGATATTCAGTTGCCGATTTACGACAGCAGCTACTCGGCCTTATTGAACGACCTTGACGAACGAGGGCTGCTCGAGACAACACTTGTCATCACGGCGGGCGAATTTGGAAGAACGCCGAAGATCAACACCGACAAGAAAGGTCCGGGGCGCGATCACTGGGGTCGCTGCTTCAGCCTGACGATGGGCGGGGGTGGTATTAAGACCGGGCAGGTGATTGGCTCCAGCGACAAGTTTGGTGCCGTCCCCGCAGACCGACCTGTCTCCGTCCCCGACTTTGTCGCGACAGTCTATCACGCGCTGGGACTTGATCCGGGAGCAGAATTCGTTGCTCAGGGCCGCCCGATGAAGATGCTCCCCGAAGGCTCAGTGGTCAGCGAGTTGATCGCGTAATAACTCGCTCGGAACGAAATTCGATCGTCGGATATCGTCACACCGTCCAGCTGTTGCTCGACTCACCCCAGCGTGGCTGGTTTGCCACAACCAAAGAAGCACCAGTCGACCTCACCGAATGATGTGTGCAAAGCGTGCGGAAGTTTCGCAGAAAGACTTTAATGACGGCAAATACTTTGCGGCAGGCCCTCCGTGGTCCTCGTACCATGCTGTGAAGTTTCCCGCGAGTGTCACCTTGCCGGACAACAGAATGACTTCACTTTCGATCGGTTCGCGTTGTGATCACCGTTAAATGCCCTCATTGCCAGCGTTCGATCGTTGGGTCAGACAAGTTCGCCGGGCAGTACCGGGAATGTCCGAACTGCCGTGAGTTGTTCGTCGCATTGCCGAGTAACGACGACAGTTCGGCAGACCTGAGTAACGAATCATCCGCCGACGGTGAGATCCGCCTGCCACCGGCTGGTAGCGATCACAAATCCCACCTCGTTACTGCGGCTCGCGAAGAAGATTCTGAACCGACTCCAGACAACGCAGTCAATCTTGTTGAGAAAGAAGTCGCAATACCACCGATTTGCGAAGTGAGCGTTGCTGATCCGCTGCCCGAAATCAGCCTGCCAACTGCCGGAACTGATCTCGATGAAAGCAGGCTGATGGCTGTATGGACGAAGGCTCTGAAGTCCAAAGAGTCTCGTTCGTATCTGATTTCGACGGCGGTCCATGCGGTCATTCTGTTGATACTTGCGGCATGGATTCTTCCTCAGCTGCCGGAAACGGATCTCCCTGGACTGATCACAGTTCTCCCCGAAAGCAGGCTGGACGACAGCCTCGACACGATCGCGTTCGACGCTGCACCACAACCAGATCAGAAAGAATCGATTCCAGAACCCATCGTTTCTGTCGCCGTGTCGATGATGAGTCACTCGAATCTCTACGATGCGTCGAAAGTCGCGATCCTGCCGTCATCAAACGCGAAACCGAACGAGCCCGGCAATCCAAAAGTCGATTCCAGCAAAGGCGGAACACGATCCGAGCCCGGTCCCGAACCACGCGAAGCGACGGTCAGCCAGGCCACGTCAGTCGAAGGAGCCACCGATGCAATTATCGAATCGATCAAGTCGAAGCTGCTCGAACGCGACACGGCGGTCATCTGGTTAATGGACCGCTCCGGCAGCATGCAGCGACAACGGAGCATGCTGGCCGATCGGCTTGAAGGCTATCTCAAGGAAGTTCACGAAAGCCGGACGGACGATTCACATTCATTGATGCACATTGTCGTGGCCTTCGGTGATCGTTTCGACAAGATCGCAATCACGAACGAGCCCGGCAAAGCGTTGATTGCCATCCGCAAAGATTACGGGCTGGATCCCACCGGGAATGAAAATGTTTTCTCGGCCATTCAGTGGTGCGAAGATCAGTTCGTTAAGAAGAACGCTCAGAACCGATCAAAGAATCTAATGTGTGTTGTCTGCACCGACGAATCCGGCGACGACTACCTGCAACTGGAACGCACGATTCAGAAATGCAGAAGCAGTCGGCTGGAAGTCAGCGTGATTGGCCCGTCCGCAGTGCTCGGCCAGATGCAGGGTTATCACGCCTATACCGCGAAGGATAATCTCACGTATTACCTGCCCGTCGTCCGAGGGCCAGACACGGCATTACCTCAGCGAATCATGTTGCCCTACTGGTTCCGCAATGTTCCTGCTCACTGGGACGAATCGAAACGAGGCCCCTGGTATGGTGGTACGCCGGTGTGGCAGGGCGGTTCGAACCTGGACGCGATGCTGTCAGGATTCGGGCCGTACGCTTTGACGCGACTGACGATGGCAACGGGCGGCGACTTCATTCTGTATGACCGACCCGGTGACGGTTCTCCATTCGAGATCGACACGCTGCGGCCTTATCTGCCGGACTATCGCGCCGCGAATGTCATCCAGTCTGACCTCTACGAAAAACCATTGAGAATGGCGATTCTGCAGGCCGTCGAGATGTCGCGGCAATCCAAGCTGGCAGCACCTCGATTCGACTACGGAGTGCAGTTTGGCGGCTCCTTTTATTACACCCCCCAGGAATTTCAGGCTGGCCTGCGAAACCAACTGGTCCCTGAAAAGCAGCGGGCTGAATCTGCGTTGCAGTTGATCGACCAGATGATTGCTCTCTTCGAAAATCGA
>JAQBWV010000198.1 GCA_027624335.1 Planctomycetota bacterium | reverse complement strand
GAAGAGATCCGCAAGCTCAACATCGAAGGAGCGATCTCGATCGAACTGGAGTACTCTCCCGAACCCGACAGAATCGAAGAATGGGTCGCCGAAGCCTACTCCGCGACAGATCAACTCCTTCAGGATGTCGGCCTGCGAGGGTGAATCGACGACGTAAACAATGTTGGCTGAATCGAAAAGAACCCGATTGCACGACCTTCAGCATCCACGCATCAGCCAGCGACTGCGGCTCACATTTTCAAAAACCCAAAGTCAACGTGCGCTATTCATTCGGCTCCGCATTGGAATAGCGGGCAATCCATTCGCGGAGGATTTCTGCAGGTTCCGTGGTGTTGCCAGTCGGACGGTCGATCAGATTGAGATCCTGTGCCGCGACCAGTCGTCGCACGAGTTCATCCCGAGGATGAGTTTCTGTTGTCGGTTCCGCGACCGACGGATGAATCACGACACAGTCCCAGGTCGGCGATCCAAAGTTCAAAGACCAGTTCATCACCCACGCATAAGAGTCTGCAAAGGCCTCGTCTGAATCAGCTGTCGCAGTTCGAGGAACTGCAATCAGGACCAGATCCGGTTTCATGGCTCGCACTCGGGAACTGGCGTCCTGTTGAAATTTCGCGACAGACAAACCCTCGTTCGGCCATACGGTTACCTCAACGCTGGCAGTTGGAAAAATGCTTTTCAGGGCAGGCTCAATCAAAGAGTCGTACGGCGGCATCGCCAGCACTCGTATCGGTTGCTTGTCCTTGAGTCGGGCCAGCGTTCGCTGAATCGCTGGTTCTGCTGGCTGCACGTTGGAGAGCGACACTCGCAGGCCGGTGATTGTCTGCGCGAGTTGCTCGGCGATTCGCTGGTGCCCGTCCATGTTCGGGTGAATCGCGTCGCTCATCAGAAGTCGCCAGTCGAACGCATCATTCGTCCTGACGGCGTCCAGTCGTTGATAGCTGTCACAAACGGGGACGTCGAGTTCCTGTCCGACTTCGCGGACAGCGTCGCAGTAGGTAATGAGCTTGTCTGTCGGTCGCCCTGACGAGTTAATGACATTGTTCGGCGTCGCGAGGACGACTTCGGCACCGATGGCTCGGCATTTTTCGACGATCGCCTTCAGGTTCGCGCGGTAATCGTCCAGTGGGACACGAGTCATATCGTTCAGCCCGAACATGATTGTCACCAGGTCCGGCTTGTGTTCCAGCACGTCGCGGTCGATTCGCGACAACGCGTTCACCGTGGTGTTACCGCTGATGCCGGCGTTCACCATCCTGAGATTCTGGCTGCCGGAGACGCGTTGCAACGCGATGCCCAGCATGTCGGTGTACGCTCGACGGCTGCCCGTGTGGTAATACACGCCGGTCACGCTGTCGCCGAAGCAGACAACGGTAACGGGCTCACCAGCCAGCAGCTTCGTCCGAGTCTTCAGTTCAGGGCCGATTGCCTGCGCGAGAACTGGCAGCAGCGTTTCTGCGATTTTGGCGTGGCCGTCCGGGTTGGGGTGACAGCCGTCCGTCGTCCAGCCGTGAAGATCGGTTCCGCTCTCCCTCGCGGTTGTCCAGTCTGCGAAATGATCGACAAGCGGCAGTCGCCACTCTTTCGCCGTTTCCCGGCAGGCTGCGACGAACGGTTCCAGCTTGACGTTAGGATTCTCGCCGATTCCATTTGACGCCGCTTTGTCGGACCACCGAGGTTCAGTCATCAGCACCGGCTGAATTCCGCGACGCAGGAGTTCGACAACGATCTTCTTCAGGTTTGCCCGGTACTGGTCGACTGTGATTCGACTGGCCGTCTTACCTCTGTCGACATAACTGTCGTTCGTACCGTACATCACGGTGACGATGTCGGGTTTATGGCTCAGTAACTGGTCAAGCCGCGTGAGAGCCTGATCGGTCCGCTCGCCTCCGATACCGACGTTGATAACGCGAACCGACCGTCCGTCCGCAGTGAGCTTTTCTTCAACCACCGAAGCGTAGGTCTGCTCGACTGTCACCCCCGAACGAACGCCTTTCGTTATGGAGTCGCCCAGCGCCACGATTGTCAGATGCCGTTGTTCAGGTTGAGTGTGCTTCTCAATCTTCAGCAGCGATTCAGCGAAAAGTCGTCCGACTTCCAGCGTGCCCTTCGAATCGTAGTGAACCTGGTTGGCGATCGTTGCAGCAGAAGTGTCGACGTATTCCCAGCGAGCATCGAATGAGGCAGCAGTTTTCTGTTGCTCAATAATCGCCGCCATGAACGTGTTTCGTCCTGCGAGAAACTTTGTGTTCACCGCGATCAGTGCGGCCAGCTTCGGAGCGCTGAGATCCTTTCTGATCTCCGTCAGCATCGCATTCAGATTCCGAGCGTAGATCACTGAATCTTTGGCGTTGGCGTCACTTTCTCCCTGCACCCAGCCAAAGGCTCGCGGACGCAGGTCGATGCCGTCCTGCTTTGCCGCTTCGATTGCCGCGCGAGTTTCTGTAATGAGTGACCTGTAACAGACTCCCCCATCACCGGGGTCTGCATGATCCCAGTCTTGTCGGAGCCCCGTGCCGCTGAACGCAACCTTGACCACAGCCAGCGGCTTGTTCTCACTGGCGTACAATGTTCGTGCAAATCCGATTTCCGGGCCAAAGCCCCCGTTGGGATGAGCAAAGTTGCCGTACTGCCTTCCTTGTCTCGGCGTTATCGGATTCCCGTCCGGCTGCGCCTGCAGGTACGTCCATTTGCCGCCACTCATCGAATCATGTTCATCCGGTGGAGGGTCGCCGCACTTCCACCAGAACATAATCTTCTGATCGGCCTCGTTGGTGAGCATCTCACCAGGGTCCGTGTCAGCGCCGACAGCATTCGACTGTCCTGCCACGATCAACAGGTCGACCTGCTTCAGATCAGCGGCGTCCGTTCCGGAAATTGAAACAAAGTTGAGAGCAACGATCGCCGCAATGATGAGTCTCATGGGGGAGCCCTGTGAAAAGCAGGTTTACTGAATCAGCGAGGTAATGCGACATGCCGGGACAGGTTCGAATTAAGTTCCCGATTTCTTACCACGTCATTCCCGCGAAAGCGGGAAACTACTCGACCTCGGTATTCTGGTTTCCCGCCTGCGCGGGAATGACCGAAATGGCCGTTCTCAACGAAGTTGCGAAGTCATTCTGGACACATTTCTAAGCGAGCAGCCCTTCGACGATACGACCGGGTTGGCCGTCGAGCAGCGATTCTTCGCGACCGTTTCGCTTGTAGACAAGTTGCTCCGGCTGAATTCCGAACAGGTGCAGAAGCGTCGCGTGATAGTCGTAATGGTTGACGACATCGGTGACGGCGTGGTGTCCAAACTCGTCGGTCGCTCCGTAGGTGCCACCTCGTTTGAACCCGCCGCCAGCCAGCCACATTGTGAAGCCGTACGTGTTGTGGTCGCGGCCGACTTTGCCTGGTCCGGCGTCGTTCTGAATGACGGGGAGACGCCCCATTTCTCCGCCCCAGTGAACAACGGTCGAATCAAGCAGCCCTCGCTGTTTCAGATCCTTCACCAACCCCGCTGCCGGGCGTTCGGTTTTTCGGCAGGCCGCCGGCAAAGCCGTACGAATCGATCCGTGATGATCCCAGTACTGGTTATTCGTAAACACCTGCGCGAAGCGGACGCCTCGTTCAATCAGGCGCCGAGCGATCAGACAGCGAGTGCCGTATTCCTGACTGTCCTTCTGGTCGATGCCATACATTTCCTGAGTGGCTTTTGTCTCTTTGGAAATGTCGAGCGCTTCGTGGGCTGCCGTTTGCATACGCGCGGCGAGTTCGTAATTTGAAATACGCGCCGCAAGGTCCGAGTTCTGTGGATGGTCGGCCTGATGCTGCTCGTTCAGCCGACGCAGATATTTCAAATAAACTTCCTGAACCGGCCCTCGTCGTGACGCAGGCGGTTCGAGATTCAGGATCCGCGGTTCCTGCGGACGGACGACCGTTCCCTGAAACAAAGACGGCAGCCAACCGTTTGACCAATTGAGAACACCTTCGACCGGAATCCCTCTGGGGTCGGTCAAGGCGACGAACGCGGGAAGGTTCTGCGTCTCGGCACCGAGTCCGTAAGTCAGCCAGCTTCCCAGCGACGGTCGCCCCCGCTGCGTTCGACCGGAATTCATGGAATGAATTGACTGCCCGTGATTATTCACACCGGTGTGCATGGAGCGGACAACCAGAATGTCGTCGACAACCTCGGCAATACCAGGCAGCAACTCAGAAACATCAGTGCCACATTCACCGTACTTGCGAAATTTCCACGGACTGCCCAGAACTCTGGAACTGGCCTGTGCCGCGTTGTCGTACTTGATCGTGCCGGGAAACTTCTGTCCGTCCAGCCGGTTCAGCTCGGGCTTCGGATCCAGCAGGTCCACCTGGCTGGGACCTCCCTGCATGAACAGCGAGATCATCGCCGTTGCCTGCGGCTCAAAGTCCGTCGCACGTCTCGCCAGAGAAAACTCCTGCCCATGAATGTTCGGCTTGACTGGTGCCGCGAGGACGTCGTCCTGCTTGAGCAGCCAGGCCAGCGCAATGGGAGCCAGTCCAAAAGCGCCGCTCCGGCAGAAGTCGCGGCGAGACTGGAGCCATTGTTCAGGAAGATGGTTCAACACCGGATCGTTCTTTCAGTCAACGTAGAGAAACCGACTCGAACTGAGCAGAGCCTGGCAGAACACACCGAGCGCCTCGCGGGACGCGTCATCTGTCTTAAGTGTTGAGTCCGCAGCAGCAATCAATGGCCGCTGAGAATAAACAAAGTCAACCGCTTCGTTGAGCTCATCCACTGTCGGAGCTCGTGCGAAAACCAGCTGCCAGGCAAATCCCACCTGCAGCCTGACATCCTCGCCCACTTCGTCGATCACTCGTCGGGCGAGCTGATTTGAATGCTCGATTGAAAAGTCGCTGTTCATCATCAGCAGTGATTGAGGAGTGACCGTTGAGAAACTACGGCGGTCACAGTTGGGACTCATCGTCGGAGCGTCAAACGTCTCAAACATGGACAGCGTCCGCGAACGACGTACCTGCACGTAAACGCTGCGTCGGAATTCTTCGCCGTTCAGCGCAATCGTTTTCGTCGGTTTGCGTTCTCCGTCGAGATTCTCCTGGCCGATGACGACCCTGCCAACTTCATCTTCCATGACCGGCACCGCTTCACCGTACAGCTTTGAATTGAGTCGTCCCGTGACTGCAAGCACAGCGTCACGAATGACTTCTGACTCCAGACGACGGACTGGGAACGACGAATACAGCGGCGTCAAAGATGCGCCGTTCTCCGCCTGAGCCATGGCGATCGACGACTGCTGATAGACAGTCGACGTCATTATCAGCCGGTGCAGATGTTTCACGCTCCAGCCGCTGTCAACGAGTTCAGAAGCCAGCCAGTCCAGCAGCTGCGGATGAGTTGGTCGCTCACCAAGCACTCCGAAATCGCCCGGTGACTCAACCAGACCGTGACCGAAGTGGTGCAGCCAGATACGGTTCGCGACGACTCGCGCAACCAGCGGATGCCGACCATCCGTCAGATGTTTCGCAAAAGCCAGTCGTCGACCGGTGGAAGGTAACGACGCGTCGTTCTCTGCAATACTTTTACCGCCACCGAGAATCGACAGGTCACCGGGTTGAACTTTGTCTTTCGGCTGCTCGTGATCGCCGCGGAAGAACACAAAGGTCGCAGGCACAACGCCAGCGGCTTCGGTCAACGTTCGCACAAAGCCTTCGCCTGGTTTTGTGCCGCGGATCTCAGCAGCCAGATCAGCGTAACTCTTCAAGTCGACAGCCGCCTTGCTCGACCGTAATTCACTGGCCGTGTTCCGATCCTGTTCCAGTTCGGCAGCAGCCTGCGGATTGAACTGCGAAAGGGTGGCGGCGGTCACCAGCACTCCCGAATACTTTTTCAGCAGTGTCTGCTGAGTCTCGTTTCGCTTGTCCGACGCGATGTTCAGAGCGGCTTCGATAGCCTTCCGTTCTTCAGCGGGAACTTTATCGAGTTCCTGTTTTGCCGTTTCCGCAACAAATCGCATTTCTTTCACGGAGCGTTCGGCATCGAGTTTCCCGGCACGCTCGTCACGGCGGCGATCGTAGAGGTACAGCGACCCAACACTGATGCTGGCCACGCTGGGATACTCTTTCAGTAGAGCCTTCTGGTCGTCATTGCGGTCCTTTTCGGCACTCCGAAACGCGGTGCGAAGTGCTTCGCGAAGCCCCTCCGGCACCAGCAGCAGTTCTTCCTCAAGTGTTCGCGTAATGTAACTGTCAGCCTTCTGTAGACGTTCCTGCTCGACAGTAACCGCCTCGATTTCGATCTTCTTCGCCAGCTCGATATCGGCATCTGTATATAGCGAAATCTGACGCGCCGGCGGAGCTTTCCAGTTCTTCCAATCGAGCCCAGGTTCAAAGATGGCTCGCAGTCGGTAGTAGTCTGTCTGAGGAATTGGGTCGTACCGATGATCGTGGCACTGGGCACAGTTCACGGTCAGTCCGAGCAGTGACGTTCCGACGATCTGTAGCGTGTCGGCGATCACCTGGTTTCGAGCTACCGACTGATCGATTCCGGAAGAAGCGGTCCCATCCGATGCCATCCGTAGAAAACCTGTCGCCGTCAGCTTCTCGATCGTGTCCGCCGTCATGTTCTTATGAGGCAGCGGAACCATTTCGTCGCCCGCGAGCTGCTCACGAATGAACTCATCAAACGGCTTGTCCGAGTTGAACGCTCGAATCACATAATCGCGATATCGAAACGCGTGACTGCGAACACGATCTTCGTCGGTGTAACCTTCCGAGTCCGCATAGCCAGCAACGTCCAGCCAGTGCCGACCCCAGCGTTCGCCATAACTCGGCGAAGCCAGCAACTGATCAATCAAACGCTCCCAAGCTGCGGGCGAACGATCATCGACAAACGCCGCAACGGCAGCAGGACTCGGTGGCAAACCAGCGAGATCAAACCAGGCTCGGCGAATCAACCGAAACGGATCTGCGTCTCCGGCGAACCCGTTGCCCGGAGTCATCGCGTTGAGAATAAAGGCGTCGATCGGCGTGCGTTCGCGACTTGAAACCGGGCGGCGAGGAACTGCCGGTCGATGAACAGGCTGAAACGCCCAGTAGTTGCGTTCTTCTTCCGTGAAAAGCGGGCCGTCGCCGACCTCATCCGGTTCAGGTCGAGCCGTCTTTGCACCTGACCTGATCCACGCATCGATCGTTCGAATATCGGCTTCGCTGAGTTGCTTGTCGTCTCCCGGCGGCATTTCTCCGCTGCGAACGCGTTCCAGCAGCAGGCTTTCTGCCGGCGCGTTAACGTCGAAGGCCGGTCCGGACTCGCCACCTTTCGCCATGAACCGCCGTAGTCGCAGATCAAGTCCGCTTTGTTTCTCGCCAGCCTCACCGTGACACTGAAAACAGTGAGCTTTCAGAATTGGTCGGACGTGGCCTTCAAACGTAATGCCTGCCGCCGACAGAACTATCGGCAACAGGACGATCAGCACAGTCAGCGAATAGCGAAGCATCATTCTGACACCGCTGGAGGCGAAAGCGGCCATTCTCCACGACAGAACCCATCAACGCAACGCGATGCTTGCGGAACTGACATCTGGCAGGTCTCACCGCTCGATCGCTACCGGGAAGGAAGATCGAAGATTCTCCGCACGATGCCTTCGTGTCGATCGATCGGGCGTGAGATTCTCACTGACAATCGAGACCCCGATGACGGACCGTAGACCCAGTATTCCAGGACGTCGCGCGACGTGAGGACACGACTGACCGAGTCAGGTGGCCCGAGCGATCGTCGTACCTGTGCTGAAGTCATTCCGCGAATCACTCGCCCATCACGAATCGCTCGATCAATGGGCGAGACACCGTCGCTGCCGATCTCGTCTTTCGGTCGCCAGAGGCCATTCGCACGCGCGTAGCCGTACGCTTCCAGTCGCTCCTCCACGTAGCCGGAACCGGGCTTCACTCGGTCAGCTTCCAGCAGCAGTTGCACCGCCATGCGACCGTCGTCAAACAGCGTCTCGTACTCCGACGCCAGCTCGACGAGCCCGTCCGCACCTTCTTTGCGAAGTTCGGATTCAATGTTCCTGAACCACTGCCGGAAGATCGAATCCGCACGAGCTTCGTCACCGGCAACGGTCAGCTCCTGCTTCAGCGCGAGAGCCTCTACACGCGACAGATCGTTCACATGGGAGATCCGCCAATCGAGTTCTTTCTGGCGGTACAGGCTGGCCAAGGTCTTCAATTCCGGAATGAACTCTTCGAGCCGAGTTGCGATGTCGCCGCCGTTTTTTCCATCAACGGCCGCATCCATCTCGATACTCTCCAGCATGACCTGCTGGTAGAGCAGTCGGTGCAATTGCGGACGCAGGCTGTCGGGCGCATTCGTGTAATAGCTGACGGGGCCTTTTCGCCACTCGGCAATCAGCTCCTTCTCAAATTCGTCGGACGGCTTGTTGGCATCAGGCAGTTCCTGGGCGATGCGTACGGCAACATTCGCCAGTTCCTTCCCCGATGCCTTGCTGCGAATGTTGTCCCAGGTACTGAAGTGAGCTTCGTAGAGCAGCGGCAGTTTGAACTCGCCAGCCAGTCCATAACCTTCCGACTTAAGCGCCAGTGCCCGCAGTGACGTGTAGTTTGGTTTTTCAATGGCCGTTCGTTCCTTTCGGAGTGCCATCCGGTACAGTTCGGTCGCGTTCTCTGTCAGCTGCTGGTCCACCGTTCGCCCGCTCTCATAAAAGCGAACTCGATTTGTGGCCCAGTCGCCGAGGTCGTACCACGGGCCAGGATCGTATCTGGGAAGATCAACTCGCAGCCGGTTCAGACGTTCAAGGTCAGATTCGATCTTCTTGACACTCAGCAATTCAAATTCAAGAACGCCCGCTTCTCCCTTCTGAAGCCGGCCAACGACTTCCACCACCAGATCGGCACCGCTGAGTTCCGGCAGTTCCGTCTGAGAAATGAAGAGCAACGGCAGCTTGCTCAACTTGAGAGTTGTTCCTGCTCCGGTCGCCAGACGCCCTTCAATACGAAAACTTGTGCCGACGAGTTTTGGCCAGTTCGGTTTGAGTTTCAGAAAGTCTTCAATCGGCTGTCCAGCCGCGATTGAAGCCGTCGCCCACGAGCCGAGCAAGCACGCAACCTGCAGCGCGCAAGTCATGCAACGCCGAGTTGTTCCTGGGTTACTCATTAGACTGGTTACTCAATGAACTATTCATTGCCATCCCGATCGCGCACTTCGGCTGCGCGGGCCGTTCTGACTTCTGTTTGTTGTTCTTCGGTCAGCATTGGTCTTACCAGTGATTCAGTCCCGTCACAGGCGAGGCAACGTGACGAGTCGAACTCGATCAGCCACGCCGAATCATCGAGCGGATCCCGACGACACGCTTTCACCGGACCGGCAAACCAGAGTCGCCCGCCGTTCTGCTGCTTGAGGATTTCGTCCAGGCCCGCCAGATGCACTCGCGGCATTGCTGGAAATACGACTCGTTGCCCGGACACTTCGTCACCCGACACTATCTCGACAGGCTCAAGCTGAATCGACAACCACCGGTCGAGATACTGAGCACGAAATCTCCGCTGCCACTCTTCTGCGTCACCGCTCTGCAGAGTTTCTTCGGCGGCCAGAGCTATCTCGATAACGTCAGTGTCATCGAGCAATCCGAAACCAGCTTCTGCCTGAAGCCACAACCGCCGAGTCCGCTGCCGCTGCTCGATATCAATCCCCAACAGGTCCATCGCCTCGACCGACTGGCGCAGCTTACTTCGAGCTGTGGCGAAATCCCGGTTATTCAGAGCGACTTCGCCGATGTCGCGACCTTCTCTCATCGCGATCTCGGCTCGCTCCAGTTTTCGCCCGCGAGCCGTCCAGAAAATCATCGCTCCGGCGACAAACAGGATCAGGCCGACCACTGCCACGATGCGAACACGCTGTGAGCGTCGACCGTCGTTCAGCGGCCCCAATGCCACTCGCTTTCCGCGGCTCATTGCGCGTTGCAAGGCCAACTGTTCCACCGGGTCGACGGCCTCATTCCTTTCCCATCCTCGAGTTCCTGCTGTCGGCGATTTCAGATCGATTTCTGCATCCGAGTCTGCGAGTTCGTAATCGTCACCGCCGTCGTCGTCATGATCGAGCTGCTTCGGTTTCTGGTCGCTGGTCGACGACCAGGCGGCTTCGACCAGATCCAGCTCCGGCTCTGTCGCCGACTCAATTTCATCGGTAATTGGAGTCTCTACATCAGTCGGCGAATCAAAGTCGACCGTCACGTCCAACTGAGTTTTTGGCGACGCGTCAGGCCGCCGACGCTGTGACGTTCGCTGTTCGCTCGCGACTGCATCAGATGCCTTGAAGTAAATCCGCTCGGAAACCGGATACGGATTCGTCGGCAGAACGAAATGAGCGACTCCACACTGACCGCAGATCACGCGTTTCGCCCGTTCGTGCCGCAGTCCGCTGAGTTGAAAGCCGCAACAACAGGTTCGCGCAAAGGGAACCGGGTCGACGGCGACCGTTTCTTTTTTTCCCAGTGCTTTGTCGAGCCAGTTAGCCATTCGGATCAGTTTTCCGGCGGAATTATAGAATTGACGAATTCACCGACGATACCACTCGCACGAAACCGACACCACAACGGAGTGTGGAAAAGCGGTTAGGAACGAGTTCCAGTCGTACCTCGCGCGGTGACAGATGAAGCATCGCCGCAGCTTCTGTAGGGCCGGTTCCTACCGGCCGCACACACAAACCACACGCGCTCGGCCGGTAGGAACCGGCCCTACTCGGCGACAGCCAAACTCCCCACTCATGGCCGCGGGAAGCATAATTGTCCGAATTTCGACGCGGTCATTCCCGTCTGCGCGGGAATGACGACATCTACTTAAGTCGTCGTTGAAATCGGGAAGTTATTCCGGACTGATCCCGACTGCGTTGCCGAGTGATCTCGTACAGAACGATTCCCGCCGAGACGGCAGCATTCAGAGACTCGAAACCTGTGGCCTGCGGAATTGCTACAAGGTCGTCGCAGCGTTCGAGCAGTTCGTCGCTGACACCGTCGCCTTCGTTACCGATGACGACGGCCAGCGGAACGGTGCAGTCGAGCTGATCGATCCGCTGTTCGGCGCGCGGTGACGTCGCAATCGTCCGAACGCCCGAAGCTTTCAATTGATCGACTGTGTTGCACAGACTTTCCACACGGGCGATTCTCAGTCGATTGATCGCTCCGGCTGAACTGCGAGCGACCTGGCTGCTGACTTCCGCCTGTCCAGACTCAGCGACAAACATTCCATCAACACCGAAGACTCCAGCGCTGCGGCACACTGACCCGAAATTGAACGGGTCCTGCAGACTGTCGAGAATCAGAAACAGTTCGGGACGCGTCGACTGCGCGACAACGGTTTCGAGGTCGCAGTAAGGAAACGGCGGCATGCGAGCGATCACGCCCTGATGATCGCGCGCGTTGCACAGCTGAGTGAGTCTGTCATGACCTACGATTTCAAACGGCACCTGCAGGACCGTTGCAGTTTCAATCAGCGGCCCGGCGATGTCATCAGCGAGTTGTTCCGACACGACAAGCTCAAGAGGCAGCCACCGGCCGGCGTCGAGCGTTTCGACAATCGCGTTGCGGCCACGTAACCACGAATTCTGATGGTTGCCCATCAGACGACTTTTGGAACGTTGCTTTTTTCGACGCTGCCCGACCATGAGAATTGCGATGCTGAGAATGACGCTGCTGAAGAGAATGAGCCAAAACCTGCATGACGACGAATCGTGACCTGCCGAGGGAAATGCTATACCGTTATCGAATCGGACCGATCGTTCGGATCAGTGGTTCCCGGCTGCCTTCCAGCAGTCGTACTTGAACTGGTCCGGTAGCGTTGGCGATCGCTTTGAAAAACTCCTGAGGCGATTCCACGTTGCTGCCGTGAGCTTCCGTCAGCAGGTCACCTTCACGCAGGCCCGCGATCTCAGCCGGGCTGCCAGGTTCGACACGATCGACAACGATGGCTCG
>JAQBWV010000197.1 GCA_027624335.1 Planctomycetota bacterium | reverse complement strand
AACCGTTGAAGGCCCCCCCCCCATCGACACGCCCCGTTCCCTCTCCGCGAAGACGCGAGTTACAATGCCTGCCCTGGTTCTTCCCCTCAACGAAGTCGCAGCACGGCCAGCCAGTCTTCGCCGATGTCTTCCGGAGGGCTGCCCAGTGAGACCATTATTCCTCCGGCGATGGTCCTGATGGAGCCTGTCGTCAGCGGGCCGCCGGTGCGTGGATTAAACCACTGGAGAGTGTAGGAACCGGACGCGTCGCCCAGATCCAGCGAAGCTGTGCCTCCATCCGGCAGGTACACGAGGTAAGTGTCGTTCGGTTTTGCGAAGCAGTAGCGGGACGTGCCGTGGTTTGGATTGCCGACGAGTTCGTCGCTGTTTTTCATTTCGTCAAATGGAATGCTGTTGTCGTGAAAGAAGTTGATCGCGATGCGGCAATAGTTCCAGCTCTGGTCCCGGCTGCGCCAGTCCTCACAGACGATGTCGTTCTCGGCAAATCTGTATCCGAAGTAGTACTCACACCCCGCGCCGCCGGCCATCAGCGTTCCCCAGAGCGTCTGCTTGCGGACTTTGTGCTGCGTGTAGATCATCTGGCCGGTGGAGTCGTGACCGTCGAATCCGCGGTAACCGAGGTCAGGACACTGGGCGTGCGCGGCGGACCCCGATTCGTCGAACGCGACGATCCACGGCCTGCCGGCCGCAGTTGACGCATCCACCCATTTCACCGTCTGAGCGTGCGTCGTTTCGAGGCTGCTGTTCTGCAGTGAGACGCCTGTCAGGCCCGACCGGTCACCCAGCAACGGGCGGTAGACCTTGTCCTGCTGTTCCGGAAACGTGTGCACAACGATGTTGTGGTCATAGGCGTCGAGTTCAGCGATGCAGCTGATCATTGCCTTCTGCTGTGCGGTCGACTGTGTGTTCTCTTCACCGAGATTCCAGTTCAGCGCGAGGTTGTGCGCAAATCTCGCCACAAGTTCCCGGCAGTAAAGCCTGCGCTGAATTCCGAGCGCGCCGCCGTCAAGAGATTCCGGGACGAAGTCGCGGCCCTGCTGGCGATGGTCGTCCATTTCCGTTTCCTGCATTTTGAAATGCAGGTACATGCCGCAATGTGTCCCGTGCTCAAAGACGATTGCCCACTGATCCAGCTTGCTGCAGTCATAGTGCAGCTTGTCGTCACGATGGATGAAGGGCCACACGTTGTCGCCGTCGCCGCCGGCGTTGTACGTCAGGAACGAGAATGCATTGCACCCCTTGCCGGACAGATAATTCACTGCACCGATCAGTCCTTTGCCCTGACCGTCGCGCCACGTCGGATCGCCTTCACTCCAGTCTTTGGTGTGAGGCGACCAGGTCTTCAGCGGAGCCTTCCTGGGATTTCCGGCATGCGTGTTGTCGAAGTCCGCGCAGGCAAGCAGCGTTTCGGGAGCATCAGCACCCGCTTTCAGGAAATACCGTTTCGAACCGGCAAACTGAAGGTAGCGTTTCCCGACATACTGCAGTCGCCCTTGAGCGCGCAGATCGCGGCCGGTCCTGTCAGTCGGAGAGACACGAATCGTGCCCGATCTGCCATCCAGTGAGGTGATCGACTCGGCCGGTGATTCGCGATCGAGCGCGGCCAGCCTGCCTCTGCGGAACGTGACCTTCCACGTCCATTCGCCGTGAGTGTCCGGAGCAAAGTGGACCCGCCATTTCGTACCGGACTCGGCACTCGTGTTGGCCGCATTCCCGTCCGCGGCGAAATAGCCCGGGACGACGTACCGACCACCGTTGGCATGAGTGAACTCGACTTCCAGTCGGAAGTCAGTAAACGGATTCGGCTCATTGTCCTGTTCGTGCGCGAATGGTCCATCCAGAGTCATCGTGATGTTGTGCCAGGTCTTCAGCTCGCCTGAGATTTCGATCGTGTCGGAGCCGTCGGATTGTCGAGGCTGAATCAGCGGCCTGTCGCTGACGGGCTTCGTCGGGCTGCCGCTGCCTGACTCGGCGGCCGGCTCGGGCGGTTCCGGTGTCCGGGCCGCAACAAATGGAAACGGTTCCGGCAATCGACCCGTCCTGACAAGAGCGGGCGGTCCTGTGTCGGCTGGCCGGCTGAACTCACGTTTGGTTGTCAGCAGCCATTTGTCGAACTCGAACCCATCCTCCCGCATCGAGAACTGGATGATGTGATCACCGGGCTTCTTCACGTCCAGGTAGATCAGATGCGGCTCGCCACACTGTTCCTTCTGAGTGCGTTGTCTGCTTTCCCAGTGCCACGTCCGTTTTCCGGCGCACCATTGCATCCGCTGTCCACTTTCGGGCCAGGTGCCGTCGATGCCAGCGTGAATGCCGTTGTCTTCTGAGCCTGTGGAATGAGCACGGACCCACACGTAGTAGCGCCCGATCGTGGTGAAATGCACGCGGTAGTGCAGAACGGCCAGCCTGCCCGGCTCATTGGAAAAGTTCTGGCCACTGATAAGCCTGTCATCGTGAGTGCGGCGAGTGTCGGGCAGCACCTCCACATACGCCCCACCCGATGCCCCACCGACGTTGGCAGCGTCACCATCCGGTGCGATCTGAGGAGACGTCCTCGACGTCGTGAGGTGCCAGGCCCGCACATCGGTCAGTGTCTGCTGAAAGAAATGCTCGGCCTCAACGGCAACGATCCCGTCGCGTTCTTCCAGAACGACTCCGTCCGGAACAATGGGAGACGTCAGGTCTGCGGCGAACAGTGGCAGCGGTGACAACACAGCAACAAGCAGTCGAAGCGGGTCGGTCATTCACAGGGCTCCCAGATCGGATTCAGTCGGAGGTCGCTACGGTTGTTTGAAAGAGTGGACTCTCGGTGGAGTCCTCAATGGCGACGGCGCGAACGGGGCTGCCGTCACCGTCGGTAACGCGCAGAGGAAGTGCGACGAAATCGACAACCGGCTGTCGAAGCTGGTCAAGGTTGATCAATCCTTCGACGATGACCACGCCCCCTCGAAACAAAGCCTGATGAACTTCAGTCACTTCCGCCAGGTCATTGACGTCGGCAACCGACGGGGCTTCCACACCAATCAGTGCCACGCGTTTGCCGGGGTCGACGGTGATCAGCTCACGGGGCTCCACCGGAGTCAGGTCAACAACTCGCGCCGGTCCCAGACAGGTTGCCAGTCGCTGCCGGACGATCGTTGCGCCGTCCTCACCGAGGAAGTGCTTCGGCGCATCCATATGCGTGCCACAGTGCAAGTAGAGTGACAGAGTGGTCGAATTCCAGCCCTGGTCCGACATCGTTGTTGCTGTGGAAATGTCGACACCACGCAGCCCGTTTTCAATCGGTTGAGAAAGAATCGACGATGCGGCGGACTGCTGTTCGATGGCTGGCTGATCCACGTTCCCGAGGTTTCAGCGATGCGCTCACCTACCAATGGCTCGGGCTCGATCGGCTCGATTTCTTCCAGGTGAATTTGGAGCATCATCCGCGATTCGACAACAGCACCAAGCTGGCGGCTCGATACGAGATCTATGAAACGATGGCTTACTCGCTGCGTGAGAATGACAGTGTCAGGAATCTACTCCAATCCGACTACGTCATCATCAACGGGGTCGTTGCCGAGTATTACCAGCTTCGCGACGTGACGGGAAATCAGTATCGCCGCGTCAAATTACCGAAAGATTCGCCGCGTAACTCTTCTTCGATGCCGATGACGGTGTCGTCGGCTGTGGCGGCAGGGGTCGCTTGAAAGCCGGTGAGCATCCGGTCGGCGGGGGAGCTGAGTGCGAGATGTCGTGATGGCCGAGTGCGAGATGTAGTCGCGTTCTGGTCTGATGTTGCAGTCGTCCAATCGTCGATTGCGGCGGCTTCGTCCCAACCCTGGTGGTATTCAGGCAACCTGGTTCAAAGTCGTTTCGTGTGGGGAAGGTACACGCGGATCTTCGTGGGAAACTCTGGTACTTGACATATCAGAGAAGCACTGGACGCTCGCGGTTGCTCAGCCCATTTGGCGATCCGCAGGATTGCGACGATTGAATTCGACAGACACAGCCTGACCTACGACCTGGCTCGGAACAGTTTCGAACGGCGAATGCCCAGACGATTCAGCCAGTAAGCGCCCATCACGCCCAGAGTTAACAGACCGTAGCGTACGCTGCGTCCAAAGTTGATGCTGGATGCTTCATCGAAGTAGCGGACGGGTACCGGGATGTCTCCGATTTTGAAGCCGAAGTGAACGGCCTGGGCCAGGAACTGGCTGTCGAAAACAAAGTCTTCCGAATTCGTCTCGAACGGGATCGTCTCCAATACTTCCCGACGGTAAGCGCGGAAGCCGCTGTGGAAGTCTCCCAGGTTCTGTCCCAGCAGCACGTTTTCGATCGTCGTCAGACATCGATTCGCGACGTACTTGTAGACGGGCATGCCGCCGTGCAGCGTCTCTTGACGAGTTCGAATCCGGCAACCCATGACGAAATCCAGAATACCCAGCTGCATGACCTTGACGGCGACATCAATGACTCGACTGTCGTACTGGTAGTCCGGATGGATCATCACAACGTAGTCCGCGTCGCGTTCCAGCGCGTGTGCGTAACAGGTTTTCTGATTGCCGCCATAGCCTCGGTTTTTCTCGTGAACGATGACGGTCAGACCGAGCGTCTGTGCCAGTTCGACCGTTCCATCCGTGCTGCAATCATCGACCAGAATGATCTCGTCCACAGTTCCACGCGGGATGTCGGCAATGGTTTTTTCGAGTGTCGATGCGGCGTTGTAGGCCGGCATGACAGCAATGACGCGAGGTTTTCTTGCCGACGAACCCGCAACACTGGCCAGCATCGGATTGAGTGATTCCAGCACGTGGTCCTCGCCGCTGGTCGTCAGACTGCCCGAGGCCACGTCGTCGCCGTGTGAATTGTGATCGTCCGTCATTCTGTCTGCTCCTCTGGCCGAACCTTGATCTGTCGATGAGAACGAATTCACTCGTGCAAGTCTTATCGTGCGTGAAGTCTAACTCGCGACAGCCACAACGATCCGTTGAATCACTTGCTGCAGTACAGAGTCTGACAGGCTGGAGCGACTTTATCCTCTCGTTCGAATTTCTCAGAAGTATTGATTGGCCATGTTGCTCAGGTCTGCACGGTTAACGCGAGTCGAATGCTGATTCCTGCTGACGTTCCTCGCGAGCGTCTCTGCAGATTGAGCTATGTTTGCCGCGTCGGCGCCGTACATCAGCCTCCAGTTTCCGCGGGTTCAGGGTAAGTCTCGATGTCTGAACAATTCGCAACAGCCTCACTGCCTCAACAGAGTTCAGCCACCATTTGGAAATCGCAGACGGCATGGCTGATCGCGTCGCTCGTCTTCCTGACGGGAGCCGTCTACTGGCCGGTACACAGCTTCGAATTCGTCAATTGGGACGACACCTGGTACGTGCTGAGAAACGAGTACATCCAGAGCTGGCATCCGTCGAACCTGTGGGACATTGCGACGCAGGTGATCAATCGCAACTACTCGCCGATGATCATCTACACGCTACTCGTCGAGCACACGTTTTTCGGCATGGATCCAGCCGGGTATCACGTCTTCAACGTTCTGTTGCACACGCTGAACGCGGTGCTGGTGTTCGCTCTGGTCAGCCGGTTGGCAAACAGCCAGTCGGTCGGCTGGACGACCGCTGCGTTCTTCGCGATTCACCCGGTGCAACTTGAATCCGTCGCGTGGGTCACTTCGGTCAAAGGTCTTGTCTGTGGAGTGTTCGTACTGGCACATCTCATTTGTGTCATGCGTCCTGAGCGAACTCCGAAGCAGGAACTGTGGGGACTTGTGTTTTTTGCGCTGGCCGTGTTTTCAAAAGCTCTGACCGTCGTCGTGCCAGCGATCGTTCTGCTGTACGACATGCTGATCTGCCGGAAGAAGTTTTCCGAATCGTTGGCGCGGCAGTTCGTCCCGGGAGTGCTCTCGCTCTGGATTCTGCTGAGCACGATGAGCGCTCAAGTGTCTGAACTCGGCGGAATTCGTGATCACATGGAACTGGGCAAGCTGCAGATTCTTGCCGTGGATTCGATCATCCTGTGGAAGTACGTCGAGATGCTGCTGTGTCCTCGCGATTTGAGCGTTCTCTACAACCCCGCCACAACCGGCATCGCGTTGCAGGTCGCCATCGCCAGCCTCTGCTGGGTCGCCGTCGGTTTCGGTTGCTGGAAAGTTCGCCGTTCGCATCCATTCGTGACGCTCGCTGCCGCTGCGTTCCTGCTGCTGCTCCTGCCGGTGCTGAACCTGACTCCGATCACGACGCTGATGAACGATCGATACCTCTACATGCCGAGCATTCCATTCTTCGCGCTGGCCTGCGTCGGCGTGAAATGGGGCTGCGACCGACTCGACGCGTACCGGACGGCCAGGTCGGAAGGATCAAGTGACAAGACTCGCCGCGCCGTTCCCGGCGGATGGATCGGCATTCCTCTGGCCGCCACCATCCCACTGATCATCGCCACATCCGAGCATTTGCCGGTCTGGGAAAACGATCAGAGGCTATGGGAAAACACGATCGCCCATACGCCGGAGTTGCCGCTGGTGCAGATCCAGTACGCCTGGATGCTGCACAACGCCGGTCACCATGAAGCGGCGATCTCTCGTCTCCGTCACACTCTGGCGGAGCTTTCTCCTGACAAACTCGATCGCGATCGCATCGAAGAGACGATCCATGACTGGTCAGCTATGTCGAGTTCAGCGTCAGGGACGCGCGAACTCGACGAAGGATGACTTTTCGTATTAAGAGAGGACACGACTGTATCGCCTGCACGCCGCCTTTTCGGTCAGGCTGTCGAGACGACGCTGCAGCTTCTATTCTTTGACCGTTGCGGGACGCTGTTACGGACTTTGAAGGAAGCTGAACGGGTATGAATATTGTCATTTTTGGAGCAGGCACGGTTGGGACTTCCATTGCAGACACGCTGTGTGCCCATAATCACAACGTCTGTCTCGTCGATAGTTCCAAAGATGCTTTGTCGCTTGTGGAAGAGCGGCTCGACGTGCGAACGCTTTGCGGTTCGGCATGTGACTCGATCGTGCTGTTTCAGGCTGGCGTGCAGAGTGCCGACCTGTGCCTCTCCGTGACTTCTTCCGACGAAGTCAATCTGGTCGGTGCGAGTCTGGCCAAAGCGATGGGAGCCAAACGAAGCCTCGCCCGCATCTTTAATCCGGCGTATCTCGACACCAGTACGTTCGATTATCGGCGACACTTCGGTATCGATCGGCTGCTGAGTCTGGAACATCTCACTGCGCTGGAGCTCGCTCGTGCCATCCGCATGCCGACTCTGTTCGCGGTCGATAACTTCGCGCGAGGCGGAATCGAAGTCCAGGAAATCGCGGTTGAAGCCGGCTCGAAGGGTGCTGGAGTTCCGTTGAAGGAACTGGAATTACCGAAGAACGTGAGAATCGGCCTGATCTCCAGCGCTGAACGGTGCATCATCGCCGGCGCGAATGACGTCATCGAGCCGGGAGACCATGTCACCCTGTTCGGTTCTCTGGAAGCGCTGGAGTCTGTCAAGCGGGACTACTTCGAGCATCGCCCGCCAGCCCGGTTGAATGTCATTATCGCTGGGGGCGGAGAGATCGGATACAGCCTTGCCCGCATCCTGCAGAAGGGGCGTTTCAGCACCGTCCTGATGGAAGCAGACGCCGATCGCTGCGAGTACCTGGCTCAACGACTGCCAGACACGACTGTGTTGCACGCTGACGTGACTCGACAGGCCGAGATGCAGGAGGCTCGAGTCGGCAAGGCAGATATCTTTGTCGCCGCCACCGGTCGAGACGAAGACAACATCGTCTGCGGCGTTGAAGCTCGCGAACTGGGATGCCCGCGCATCCTGTCGGTTGTCCGGCGACCGGATTATGCCAACGTTCTGGAGCGACTGGGTATTGATGTGGCCGTGAGTCCTCGCGAAGTGACATCACGACAAATCCTCGGAATGGTCCAGGGCGGCGTCATTATTGCTGGTTCAGAAATCTCACGCGGCGATGCAGAAGTCTGGGAAGTTGAGATCGTCGAAGGCTCACCAGTAACCAAGGCCCCATTAAAGGATGTGTCGCTGCCGGGGTGCCTGATCGCCGCGCTCGTGCGGGAAGACTTTGCCAGCGTGCCTGGCGCGGATGATCAACTGCGGGCCGGAGATACCGCGGTCGTCCTGGTCCATCGCCACAGCATTGCAGACACACTGGCGATCTTCGAACGCGGCTGAGAAATCGGTGCGAGGTGACGTCGCAATCACTCAGGAGGACATTCGCCTGCAGAGCATCTCACTTCGCAGCGAGCCGCCTGGGTGTCATCCTGCGGACTGTCGTCAGGATCGCCGGCAACGGCACCAGCGAGACGAACAGGCAACTGCCCACCCCGATGACCAGTACCAGACCGACGCTGTAGAGACCTCGATGGGCGGCGATCATCATGCTGCCGAATCCGATCATCGATGTCAGCGACGTCAGAACAATCGCATTCATCGTGCTGGCCGAGAGCCGGTAGTCTCCAGACTGCGTTCGGAAGTCGTGCAGAACGTGAACACCGTCATCGACGCCGATGCCCAGAATCAGTGGCAGCAGAATCAGATTCGCCGGATTAAAACTGATGCCGAACAAAGCCAGCATTCCGTAAGACAGCAGCCCGCCGAGCACCGGCGGCAGCAGCGCCAGCAGCGTGAATGCAACACTTCGCGGGTTCAGCACCAGAGAAACAGACAGCATCAGCGACATGAACGACCCCAGCAGAACCCACCAGTTGAGACTTTCGTTGCTTGAATACTGAGCAATGCCGATGCAGCCGGTAATGATGCTGCTGGGCAATGTTGTTTTCAGTGCGCCCTCCGGCCCCAGAAAACTGATGAGCAACACAAAGGTGACAACTACGAACGCATAGACCGCCGCGTACTGATAACTCTGCATGATCTGCTGCGACGCTTCGTAGTTCTGCAGTGGGGTACCGGTTACTTCTGGGTCGACGGTGCGAACATCGTTGACGAAATCTCTGAGCGGTTCGATATCCCAGATCGGTTCTTTCGGATAGACCTGCAGCAGCCATCGACCGTCACTGCTGACGAATCGGGATGCGAGTTCTCTCGGCAGGTCCTTGATCGTGACAGGCTCCGGATCTGCGGACTCCGCCAGTAGAGTCATCTGAGCCAGCAGCGACTCCGTCAGACGCTGCTGGTACTCGGACAACACGATCAATTGCTGTTCGAGTTCCAGCGGGTCAAGCACGTTCAGCAGGCGGTCAATCGATTCGGACGCCTGCCGTGCCTGGGGCTGGTTCATCTTGCCGGAGCGGTTGAGCAATTCCTCGAACATCCGGCCAACAAGGTTCGGATTGACGACCGGCGGAGGTGGCAGCACCTTTGGCAATCGAGTGAGCTGAGCATTGTAGCCCTGTACCAGCAGCTGAGTTTGTTCCGGTGGGTACTCGGGAAATCGCGTGGCCAGTTCTTCAACATGGTCGACCGAGGCGAGTTTCAGAAACTCGCCTCGCAACGCTCGTGCGTGACTGGCGGATCGGGCTACTGAAACCGCGTAAAGCAGTGAACCCTTTCCAAAACGTCTATCACCATCGCTGTCGTTAAAAATGCGGCGTTGAATATCGACGGACTCCAACCCGTCCGCCTGTAGATTCAGCAGGTTGTAATCGTAGCCGACGACCGACTGCAGCCGGCCATCGAGAATGACGACTCCCCGGCTGCCGATCGCCGCCACAATCGCCAGCGATAGAACCGCGATGGTTGTCGGCCAGCGATGAATGGTTGACCTGAATGCGCCGCCTTCAAACGGCGTCGGAAGCGCTTCGTGTTCCAGGCCTCGATCGGCGACGGTCACCAGGGCCGGAAGGACGAGAAACGTGGCGACTGTGCAAATCAGAACTCCGCTGCCGGCGATCAAACCAAGTTCGGCGACTCCCAGAAATTCGGTGAACGAGGCACAGAAGAAAGCGAGAGACGTTGTCACCGCTGCAGTGACAATCCCCACTCCGACACCTGCTGAACTGGAAGATAACGCCTGCTTCAGGTCTGCTCCGTGGTGTCGAAGTTCCAGATAGCGTGCCAGGTAGTGAATCGCAAAGTCGATTCCCAGACCGATCAGAATCGCAGCAAAAGACACCGAGAGAATATTGAGGTGGCCGATCGACAGCGTGGTGAATCCGAACGTCCAGCACATTCCGACAGCCAGCATGACCATCGCCAGCAGCGGGTGCTTCCACCCTCGGAAACCGAACAGCAACAGCACGCCAACAAAGAAAAACGACAGAATCGACGCCTTGATCATGTCACTCTGAGACCGACGCATTTCGTCACTCTCCAGCACGGGAATACCCGTCAGCCCGATGCGGACATCCTGGTGCTGAGGTTTGATGTCCGCTATGAGCTGTCGGATTCGGTCAATCGATCGAGACGCTCCGTTGAAGTTGCCACTCTGTCGAACGGCCCGTGTCTTGAGAAAGCCGATCGTGCCTGATTCGTCCATCTGGTACACGACGTCGCCACTTTCCAGGCGAAGTTCAGGATCGACCTTGAGCAGCTCTGCCCAGGGAGTTTTAAATTCGCTGTTCGAAACAAACCGACTGATGCTCGACGCAAGTCGCGAAGTCTGAGTGAGAACTCCTTCCAGCTTTTGTTCCGCAGCGGCGATCTCGTCAGGAGTCAACAGCCTGTCGGGATTCGCCGCCTGCACTGCCGGATCCAGCTTGCGCGTCAGCGTGTTGATCTGGACGAGCAGCGACGTGGCGAACAGGTCCAGACGAAGACGATTCCAGCCGCCGTTAAGAATCGGACGAAACTCTTCCAGGTGCTGTAGTCCCTGTTCGAGCTGTTGCGGGCTGAGGTATTGCAATCCCTTACGCTTCAGGCTTCCGGATTCAACTTTGAAGAGAGTCTCGCTAAACAGCTCGGGCTCAGCGAACAGGCGACGACCGAGATCTTCCATCGCGATCTTGATGGCATCGGGATCGGCTCCTTCAAGGACGACAACAAGATCGGAGCTGTCGCCGAAGGATCGGGTGTAGCTGATCCAGCGCTGATGAAACTCGGCGGAGGGATCGATCAGGTCGGAACGCTCAGTTCGGAACTCGATCAGGAAGACGGTGACCAGTACCGAGGCTATTGCTGATACGGCTGTGATAAGCAACGTCAGTAGCGGGCGTGAACACGCAGCCTCGGTCACCGCGCGGAGCGGCTCACTGAGATGAAACGGGCGAGCATTGTCGGACCGTTCTGTCGGCATGCTGTCGTTCGTGGCTGGTTAGTTCCAGAAGTTGTCAATCTCGGTCGTCGTCGAGAACCGTTTCGAAAGCCCACTGGCCACTGCGAGTCTCGGGAAACTTGTGACGAAGCCTCAGGGATCGCATTCCATTTCTGATCAGGAAAACAGACCGCTGACTGATTCGGCTCTGTGGATTCGGCGGATTGCCTCGCCCAGCAGCGGAGCAATTGAAATGATTCTCAGGTTATCGAAGCGACGGTCCTGCGGGATTGGGAGTGTATTAGTCACGACCACTTCTGTAATTGGAGCGTCGCGCAGTCGTTCGATGGCGGAACCGCAGAATACCGGGTGCGTCGCGCTGACGTAGATCTCGCGAGCCCCCAGTTCTTTGGCGACCTTCACCGCTCCGACGATAGATCCGGCTGTCGAGATCATGTCATCAAACAACAGCGCAACCTTACCCTCAATTGGACCGCCGATAATGTTGGCCTGTCGTGTTTCAGTGGCGCTGGAACGTCGCTTATCAACGATAGCAAACTGCCCGCCGAGGTTGCTGACGTGCTTGAGCGACCGTTTGATGCTGCCTTCGTCCGGACTGACAATCACCAGATCTTCAGGCGGAATAGCCAGTGACCGAAAGTATTCGTCAATCGTTCCGGCGGCGTAAAGATGGTCGACCGGAACGTCGAAGAAACCTTGAATCTGAGCGGCGTGCAGATCCACCGTCACCACTCGATCGGCGCCGGCTTTCGTGATCAGATTCGCGACGAGTTTCGCCGTGATGGGTACTCGCACCGAGTCCTTG
>JAQBWV010000196.1 GCA_027624335.1 Planctomycetota bacterium | reverse complement strand
GGTAAGCGATGAGCACGTCGCGATGTCAAACGAACAATTCAGCGGCACGATGTCCGATTGCAGTTCGACCAGCTGCACGGCGTCTGACAGGCCGAATGAATTGATGTCGTCCTGCACTTGTCTGGTCGTGATGGTCTGCGGCTCTCCACAGACCAGAAATCGCACGTCAGGACGCTGTGTCAGTACCTGTCGCGCGGCTTTGAGAAACGTGATGTGATCTTTGTTCGCGTGAAACCGGGCGACTCGACCAACAACCGGAACATCCTGTGGGATGCCGAGCCGGGCTCGGGTTTCAACGCGGAGTTGGGGACTGGGAGCAAAGCGTTCGACATCGAAGCCGTTCGGGATGACCTGCATCTTTGATTCCTCATAGCCGGCAGCCACGTGAGTCGGGACGGCGGCGTGAGAATTCAGCGTGATCTTCGACGGGATTTGTCGTGATAGTCGAGCGCAGCCAGCGGCGCATCCTCGCAACGCCCGTGAATCGATCGCGGGATCCAGTGTGGCATGCCGGATCGTCCAGATGACGGGCGTTGCTGGACTCGCCAGATGACTGGCGATGCCTCCGAAGAAGTCAGCCATGTACATCCACGACTGAATCACGTCTGGCTTGAACTTCCGGATTCGTGAAGCCAGTTGCAGTACCGCGTGGGGAAGTTTGTAGTAGGCCGATTGAACGTTCAGACTCTGAACGTTGATCCCTTCAGCGGAAAGTTCCGCAGCAACCTGCTGGAAGTTTCTGATCGAAAGAACCAGGTGTTCGAACTCTGAAGTGTTTCCACGGCGGATCACTCGTTGAAGCATTCGCTCAGCGCCGCCTTCGCCACCAGTTCCGTTGATAATGCTGCAGACTCGGATCGGCTTCATAAGGCACCTTCCAGACGGGGCGAGGGTGCTGTCCGTTGCGGTGAGCTGTCAAGATGTTCGGGTCTGAAGTCGCACTCGGCAGAACGCTGCCTGTGCCTCAGGAATGACTGTCCCAGCACCAGTAGCATCCACAGCGGATCACGAACCTCGGGCTTTCCGGATTCGAAATCCCGCAAAAGCCGATCGACGTATCGCCGGTTCAACCAGCCACATTCGCGAAGTTCCTGCTGCGCGAGCGTCTCGTGAACAAGCTCTTTCAACGGACCGGCGATCCACTGACGCATCGGGACGGAAAAGCCTTTCTTAGGACGATCGAAGAGCTTTCGCGGGATGTGTCGTTCAAGCAGAGACTTCAGCACTGATTTCAATCCGTGCTGAGTGCGGACGCTGGTGGAAAGCGTCGCTCCAAACTCGGTCATGCGTGAATCGAGCAGTGGCGACCGCACTTCCAGCGAATGCCGCATGGAAGCTCGATCCATCTTCACCTGCAGATCACCGGGAATGTAGAGCATGGCGTCGGCACACTGAGCCTTCGAAATCGGGTCGCAGCTCAACCGGTCGAAGATATCCCGGAATTGTTGTTGCGAAGCCGCGTCGTCGGCTGTGACTCCGGAAAGAATTTCCTGCGACGAGCCCAGCGGCCAGGCTCGCATAAGCTGAGCATATAACCCCGCTGCGTCTCCGGCAGCGAGTAGTTGTTGAAGACGCGGGCCGCGACGACGATCAATCAGTGGCAGGGCAGCGCCCACAAGTCGCCGGAACGTCGCTGGAAACCGCTGAGCCTGCAGCGCCTTCTGAAACCAGTCGTACCGCTGATAGCCGCCGAAGAATTCGTCGCCTCCGTCACCACTCAGGGCAACGGTGACATACTTGCGAACCTCGCGACAAAGAGCCATCGACGGCAGGCCGGACGAATCGATATAGGGTTGCTCGTAGCAGTCCACGAAGTCGGAAACGAGTTCCGGCAGCGACGCTGGATCGATGCGAATTTCGATCTGTTCAAGGCCAAGGTAACTGGCGATTTCAGCAGCAAACGGTGCTTCGTTGTGCGACTGGGTGTCGAAGGCGACGGTAAACGTCGGAACGGTGTCGTGGCCGGATGCCTTCAGCTGAGCGGCGACAAGCGACGAGTCAATGCCGCCACTCAGGAACGCGCCGACGGGAACGTCACTCAGGGTTCGAATCGCAACGGCATCCGACAGCGTGCGATCCAGTTCGTCGAGATCAACCGTTGTCTGCGTTCCCCAGGCGAGTGCTGTGAAGTCATGCCAGATTCGACGCCCAGTAACTCGACCGGCTCGCAGAGTCACACTCTCGCCAGGCCTCAACTGTGTGGTCCTGCGAAAGGCGGTCAGCGGGGCAGGATAGTGGCCAAACTGAAAGAACGACGGAAGTGTCTCGGCATCCCATTCGAGTCGAAAAGGTTCGAAGCAGCGCAACTCAGAGGCGAACGCGACGAAGCCATCTCCCTCGTACAGGTACAGCGGCTTCTTGCCAACGCGGTCTCTGGTGAGCGTAATCGTGCCCGAGTCACGATCAAGAAACGCGGCGGCGAACATTCCGTTGCACTGCGGGAAAATGTCCTCGCCAATAGCTTCGAATGATTCTGCAAGGACTTCGGTATCGCCGGAAGTGTTCAGAGTCAGCTGCGAGCAGTGCTGGCCGGCGATCTGTCTGGAGTTATAAATCTCGCCGTTAAACGCAATCGCAGTCCGGCGGGATGCCGTTTGCATCGGTTGATTGGCTCGCGGGTCAAGATCGCGAATCGCGAGTCGTCGAAAACCCAGCAGCGACGTCCGCCGGGTATCGATATGAAAACCGTCCGAATCAGGGCCTCGATGAGCGATAGCACCGGTCATGTGGTGCAACGCATTTTCAGCCCACGGAAATGGTTCGGCCAGGGAAAGGCCTGTAAACCCACACATTCCAGCATCCTTTCAGGAATGTACTGTCAGACGTCACTACCACCGGAACGGCTCCGTCAATTCAGGTGACACTGTTGCGGAGCGGGATGATAACCGGCTTGCAATCTGGCCGAAACGCCTTTCCAGGCTGGCTGAATACCTGGTTGCCGAACGGGACATGACGTCAATGGCTGCGTCGAAAGTCCGTGCCGAATCCCTGTCGCCGTTGCATGTCGTAGCGGCGAAGAGCGTCATCGATCACCGGCATGGCTGTTTCAGCTTCCTGCATCTCGTTGACTTCGACGGTCTTCTCTTCAAGCAGTTTGTAGTCCTGAAAAAATCGACGGAGCATCATCAGCCGGTGAGGGGGCAGTTCACTGGCCGTTGTGAAGCTGTTGTATTCCGGATCGTCGACCGCGACGGCGAGGATTTTATGGTCCGGTTTGCCGCCATCGATCATCGTCATCATCCCGATGGCTCGTGAGTTGACCAGGGTCCGCGGGACAACGGCCTCCTGGCAAAGCACCAGCACGTCCAGCGGGTCATCATCTTCCGCCAGTGTCTGGGGGATAAAGCCGTAATTCGCCGGATAGTAAACAGCGGAATAAAGGATCCGGTCCAGCTTCATCAGGCCCGTCTCCTTATCCAGTTCGTACTTCACACTGGACCCCATCGGGATTTCGATGATGGACCTGAATTCGGAAGGAAGGTTGATGCCGGGAGTAACGTCGTGCCAGGGATTCATTGCGTCGTGCCTGAATTCAGAAGTTTAAATGCCGAGAGAGGGTGGAGAGGCTGGCCACGGGTTGTATCGAGAATGCTGTGATAGGTCGAACTCAGTTGACCTATCTTCCGAGCATTTTCTTCGCACGCTCATTCGACGCGACGGGAATCTTCTTGAGCAGCATGTCGATGACGTCGTCCGGCGCGACGTTCTCGCTGTCAGCGTGAAACGTCGTCACGATGCGGTGCCGCAGTACCGCGTGAGCAACAGACTTGATGTCTTCGGTGCTGACGTGAAAGCGGCCTTCAAGAATCGCTCGCGCCTTCGCGCCGAGGATGAGGTACTGGCCAGCGCGAGGTCCGGCCCCCCAGGAGATGTACTCCTTCACAAACCTGGGAGCCTCTTCTTCGTCCGGTCGAGTCGCTCGAACGAGATCGCGTGCGTACACGAAAACATGTTCGGCCACAGGCACTCGGCGAACGACCTCCTGCAGGGCGAGGATCTGCTTACCCGTCAAAGCCGGTTCAAGATCGGGTTCACTGCTGCCGGTCGTCTGCTTGAGGATTCGCAATTCTTCGGCTGCGGTCGGGTATTTGACAATGATGTTGAACATGAACCGGTCGAGCTGAGCTTCCGGCAGCGCGTACGTCCCTTCCTGTTCGATCGGGTTCTGCGTCGCGAGCACGAAGAACGGTTGCGGCAGTCGGTAGGTGCTCGATCCGACCGTGACATGCCGCTCCTGCATGGCTTCCAGCAGGGCCGCTTGAGTCTTGGGCGGAGTCCGATTGATTTCGTCGGCCAGCAGGATGTTGGTAAACAGCGGCCCCTGCATGAACTGAAACGTGCGACGACCAGTTTCGGGATCGTCCTGCAGAACGTCGGTGCCGGTAATGTCTGAAGGCATCAGGTCCGGCGTGAATTGAATCCGCCGAAAGGAGAGTTGCAGAATCTGTGAAACCGTGCTGACGAGCAGCGTCTTGGCGAGACCCGGCACACCGACCAGCAGGCAGTGCCCGCGGCTGAACAGCGACACCAGTAACTGGTCGACAATGTCCTGCTGACCGATGATGACTTTGCCAATTTCAGACCGCATTCTTTTGTAAGCAGTCTGCAGACCCTTGATGGCCTGAGCCTCACGTTCGCGTACGTCCGCTTCGGAAACTGGCGAGAGCACAGCCTCGGCAGCTTCATCGTGCAGCATGTCTTCGGGGGTGACTGCCTCGTCGCTGGACACGGTGGCGTTTCCTGATTGGTGGTGCTGGTCTGCTGGCTGGACTATTTTCCGCGAACGATGCTGGCGTCGGGTGATTACCCAACACCGATATCGTGGCTGCTGGTGGCCTCGATTGCGACCGTTCGAGGCAGCCCGGTCGTCTCGATTTATGACGCTTGTCTTATCATTCAGTCAGCACACGGGCGAATAACGTCCGGAAGAAAAACCGCATCAGGAGAATTCGCCATGCTTCCCGGAATCAAACTGTTTGACCTGACAGGTCGATCGGCCATCGTAACGGGGGGCTCGAAAGGGCTCGGAGCAGCGATGGCGGAAGGACTGGCTTCGGCGGGTGCCAACATACTTCTGGCCAGCCGAAATCTCGACGAGGCCCAGGCGGTCGCGGACGAGATCGCCTCGGGGTACGGAGTCAAAACGGCGGCCATTCAGGCAGACGTCTCCAGCCCTGCGGACGTTGACGCAATGGTCGCGAAGGCACTGGCCGAGTTCGGCCGGATTGACATCCTGTTCAACAATGCCGGAATCAACATCCGCGGCCCGATTGACGAACTGACTTACGAAGAATTCAGGAAGGTGCAGGACATCAACGTCGATGGCGTGTGGCTGTGTTCGCGAGCGGTCGCGCCTCACATGAAGAAGCAGGGCAAGGGACGAATCATCAACATGGCAAGCACCCTGGGACTGGTCGGGCTGGCGAACCGGACTCCGTATGCGACCAGCAAGGGCGCCGTCGTACAGATGACGCGAGCACTCGGCCTCGAGCTGGCGAACGACGGTATCGCCGTCAACGCCATCTGTCCTGGCCCCTTCCTGACGCCGATGAATGTACCGATCGCTGATTCGGAAGAAGCGAAGAAGTTCATCATCGGGGCGGTGGCGATGGAGCGTTGGGGCAACCTCGAAGAAATCCAGGGAGCAGCCATCTTCCTGGCCAGCGACGCCGCCAGTTACATGGTCGGAAGTATGGTCACCGTCGATGGAGGATGGACCGCCCGTTAGCCCGCCCCTTAGTCCGATCACTGGACCAATCGCCTGGCAGTGTCCAGGTACGCGGATCCGTCATGCAACCGTTCCGAGCGAGCAGTGACCAATCAATCTCTTGAAATTCTCTTCGAGGACAATCACTGTCTGGCCGTTGCGAAACCGGCCGGGGTTCTGATGGTGGGCGATGACACCGGTGACGAGACGTTGCTTGATCAGGCGAAGGCGTGGCTTCGCGAAAAGTACAGGAAGCCAGGCAACGTGTTTCTGGGAGTAGTGCATCGGCTGGATCGTCCGGTTTCGGGCGTGGCTTTGTACGCACGCACCAGTAAGTCGGCCTCGCGACTGGCCGAGCAGTTTCGAGCGGGAACGGTGACCAAGGTCTACAATGCGTGGGTCAACGGAACTCCGCCGGACGGCACGCACACGTTGACTGACTGGCTGTTGAAGAACCGCGACACCAATACAACGCGTGTGACGAAGGAAGAAACGGACGGAGCGAAATTGTCGTCGCTGGAATTCCGGGTGGTGTCACGAAGTGCTGGCAGGTCGTTACTGGAGGTCCATCCAAAGACCGGTCGCTCGCACCAGATTCGCGTGCAGCTTTCATCACGAGGCTGGCCGATCCTCGGAGACCTGAAGTACCACGGTCCGCCCGCGAATAACCCGAGTGCCATTGCTCTGCACGCTCGATCGTTGACGATTCAACATCCCACTCAGCAGACGGAAGTCGAACTCGTCAGAGACCTGCCCAACGACTGGGCTGAATGGTTTGGCGTGCCGGTTTGAGAGCCCGATGGCAATTGCACCGCCGCGTTTTCGCTGCTCTGTGTACATGTGATGCAGAATTATGGACACTGCCTGCATGTCCCCTGAATCTTCATCTGACACGATCGAGCGGCCGGAATCCGTCAGCCAGGCAGTTGATCCGCCTGCTGCTGATGCGTCGATCACTAATGAACCGTCGAGCTGTTTGTGGCTCACGAATCGTGATCAGTGGCTCGTTGTTGTCGTCGCTGTTGTCGTTGTCGTACTGCTCGGTTTGAAGTGGACTCAGCTCAAGCACGTCGACCGTTCGGCGATCGTTCTTCAACGGGCCAGCGAGGACATCGGTTACCAGATCGATCTGAATTCGGCAACCTGGGTGGAGCTGACTCAGCTGCGCGGAATCGGAGTCACGTATGCGCGCCGCATCGTCGAAGACCGGGAAGAATCCGGCCCATTTTCATCGATCGACGACCTGCAGAGAGTTCGTGGAATCGGGCCAATCACCGTCGAGAAAAACCGCCGGTGGCTGCGCGTGGGAACGCCAGTACCGTCCCCCCGATGAGCGAATCGCCAGCGGGTGTGAGCTTGCCTTTCGGACATACCACGGGGCGATTGCACTCGGCAGCCTGCGAGTCGTCGCATACAGGCGACGAGACCAATTGCCGCAGTCCAACTATTTGACAGGGCCCCAGATGTTCTCCAGTTGCGTAAACATTCTGGGGTCATGCTCTTTCAACTCGGCACGAACGAACGGGTAGAAGTCGTTGACTCCGAAGTACGCCTCGGTCGACTCAGCGAAGTATTCCATCTGATTGTTGAGACCGTAATGTCGCACCTTCTGGCCGGTGTAGAGCAGGACTTCGTCGTAGATGCCCGCCTCCTTTGACGCCTTGTAGGTGGCCAGCACTTCCGCGTGCTGGAAGTCAAGAATCTGGTCGTGGTACGCGTGAGCCAGTTCGTGCAGCACGACGTACGGGTGTTTGGCCCACATGTGCCGATCCAGAAGTTGCCTTGCTCGTGGAATATGCACGTGCTTGACGAGTCGCGGATCATGGCCGTTATTAACCAGCCATCCTTTGCCGGGATGGTATTGCATATTGCCGAGAACAGGGTTGTTCAGCTCCAGCCAGATACGCATGGTTTTCAGCTGAGTCAGCGGCTTCTCAGGTACGATGTACGTGATCCGCTGCAGATGATTGGCGAGAGCCTTCATCGCCTGATCGCCGAGTTCCTTGTTTTCCCCTTCCAGCAACAGCGGGTCGACGGCGATGGTCCATCCCTCGATGTTCCGCTCGACGGGGTCATAGAAGGTCGGTTTGTCATCGGACTTTCTGTCCTGGGCCGCTAACGGCCCGACTGTTACTGACAACACTCCAGCGAGCAGGAGCAGCGCCAAGCCGATTCGAATGGCTACCTGCGCGAATATCGAATCGTTCAGACGTGAAGCACGGGATCGAGCAAGTGATAAACGGCGCTGAAACATGGAGAGTTCCGATCGTGTGGCGACTCGTCGCAGCACGGCTTGACTGGCCGGTGCCTTGCTGAGCGGACATTGAAACTGGATAAGGGCAATCTGTCCTGGTCGACCATGATGGTCGAAGCGGCCTTGTCATGACAATGATCGGAAGCGTTACCGACGTGTGACGTCCGGAGTGGAAAGAATTCATGTTTGATTCGTCGAAAGACCCCATCGTTAATATCCCGCTCGTTACTCCGTTTGACGAGCAGGATCGTGTCGATCATGACGCGTTGAGCCGCAACGTTGAACGCTGGCTCAAGACACCTGCGACGAGCTTTCTGGTCGGGTCGCAAACCGGCGAGGAATGGTTTCTGAGCGAAGACGAGAAACTCGCGATCGCCCGAACCGTGAGGCAGACGCTTGATGAAACGCGGATTCTTGTCGGCGGTATTGATTGTCCGTCAGTGACGGAAACATTGAGACGTGCCGACGCGTTTGCCGACGTGGGAGCGGGCATGGTGCGCATTCGATTTCCGCGAGGCGAGTCGATCATCGAGCCCTACTTCGAACAGGTACTCGCTCGCTGTCCGGTACCTGTGCTGCTGATGCACCAGTCGGAACCGGCAAGCTTCGGTTTGGCGGGGCGTCCTGCCGGCAGCGCGGAATTGCTCGCGTCTGTCGCCAACAGAGACAACGTCTTCGGCTATGTGACCGACCACGATCTGAGATTCGAAGCTCGCGTGCGAGACCTGATTTCGTCAGAGAAAAGGTTCTGGATCTGCAACGGCAGCATCATTCTGCAGGGGACGTTGATCGGCTGTAATGGCACGACGACTGCCTTCTCCAACATCTGGCCGGCAGCTTTGCACACACTGTTAAAGCTTGGTATGGATGGTCGGTTCGACGAAGGCTGGCCGTTGCAGAAACACATCCAGACGATCGATGCGATCATGCTTCCGTGGCTGGCCGCCGGCGTGAAGGCGTCACTCAAGCTGCTCGGTTTTGAGGCAATGCGTCCGCGAAGTCCCGTCAGTCCAATGCCGTCTGCCGAAGTCGTAAAACTGGAACATGCAATGCGCGACGCAGGTCTGCTTAATAACTAAGCCAGCCCCCTTATTGGTGATCGCCCTCTTGCTGCAAGTCGTGTCCAGCGGTAAGGCGAGTGAACCAGAATTTCCTTGTTTCCTGCCGAGACAGAGTCCACTGCCTGACGAATCAGGGATGAACATCTCCGTCAGCAATGATTCTGCCTCACGCAGTCGCGAATGAGAGATTTCGGAGTCACCCTCGACAAACGTCACACTCATGACCGCAACCAGTCTCTATCAAAACTCATGTGTCACGATGTGGAACGCCGAGTTCACACAGGGAAACAGGCGAGGCGTCTCCGTGATTCAGGTACCGATCGCCGAGCCCAGACATGGTTCGGATGTTGGATTGTCTTCGGAGAAGCAATACTCTTCGGCTGGCACGAAAATATGCGTCGTTCATCGTCCAGGTATTCTCGCCCATTGATCTGGATGACGCGCCCATGCGCGATGTAAGGCATGTAAGGTCATCCACAAGGTAAGGCGGAGCATGGTAACTGGTATGAAGGTATTCGAGTTCAGCGTCTTTGGGGAACAGACTCACAGAGTTGTCCCAATAATCGCGATGGTCCTGTTGGCGACGGGCCCGAGTCACCTGGTAGCCGGTCTCGGGCCAGAGAATGTTGCCGTCGTCGTGAATGTGGATAGTAACTCGTCCACGCAGATTGGTGACGCATATGTCCGTCTGAGGAATATCCCCGTCAGCAACGTAATCCGTCTGCCCGGGGTTCCAGACTCAGAGTCGATTGAAGTGGATGACTTCCGATCAAAGCTCCTGGGACCCGTACTTGAGGAGATAACACGTCGCGGTTTGAGCAACCAGATTGAGTGCATCGCGTGGTCCAGCGACTTCCCGACTGCGATCAATGTCAAATCGGACATCGGCCAAAGGCAACTCCACAAGATGCTTACTCCGGTCGCATCGCTGAACGGACTGACGTACCTGTATCAGCTCGTCATGAGAAAAGATGTGCGGTATCTGTCGCTACAGGTCAATGGCTACGCTCGTCGCCCGTTGACTCGCAACCCCGTTGACGAACTGGCTGAAGCTGACATTCGCCGTTACTCAGAAGCGATGCAGGCCGCGACCGGCGACAAAAAATGGGCGGAAGCTGAAGAGACGCTTCGCAGTCTCCTGAAGACATATCCGCGGCACTCGGAGCTTCACTACAACCTCGCATGCTGCCTGGCAAACAGCGGTCGCCTTGACGACGCAGTCGCAGCATTACGTGACGCAGCAGCATCCGGCTGGTGGAATCGACGACATGCCGAACGTGACGACGACTTACAAGCCATCCGTGGACGCGACGACTTTCAGAAGGTGCTCGACAAAATCGACGAACAGACGCTGTCCATTCACGCGTCGCGCGGCTTTCGCGGTAGCCAGGGTTGGGGGCCAGACGGTAAGCCAGTCGAATCCGGCGGCTTTCGATATGTGCTTTCCACGGTTCTGGCGGTCACACGCGGACGCGGAACGACGGTCGACGAATCGATCGCGTACCTGCGACGCAGTGTCTCCGCCGATAATACTCACCCGAAAGGGACAATCTACTACCTCCGCAACGGCAATATTCGGTCAACATCGCGGGACGGTCTGTTTCCCTCGGCGGTCGCAAAACTGACAGCAGGAGGAGTACAAGCCCAAATCGTTGATGGGACACTTCCCAAAGAGAAAACCGATGTTCAAGGCGTTATGGTCGGCGCAGCCAGCTTTGACTGGAAATCATCTGGGAGCACCATTCAGCCCGGCGCAATCTGTGAACACTTCACAAGCTATGGCGGCGTGATGCGAGCAAACGCGGGGCAGACACCGTTGACAGAATTCCTGAGATTCGGGGCGGCCGGATCGAGTGGTACGGTGACGGAACCGTACGCGATTGCGGCGAAGTTTCCGAACCCGTTTGTGCATGTGCACTACGCAGCCGGGTGCTGCCTGGCAGAGTCGTTCTATCAGTCCATCACGGGGCCTTACCAATTGCTGATCGTGGGAGATCCACTCTGTCAGCCCTGGGCAACTCCTCCTCACATTGCTGTCGACAGTCCTGAGTCCGGGCAACGCGTGAATGGAATCGTGACCATGACACCCATGTCCGATGACAAGGTCTTGCGTTTCGAACTCTACGTCGATGGAAAGTTGAATGACTCGTGCGTTCAACGGGGGTCGCTACGACTTGACTCATCCACACTGACGGATGGACTCCACGAACTCCGAATTGTGGCGGTCGCCAGCGACGCAGCGGAGGCAAGATCCCGTGTTATCATCCCCGTGCAGGTCGCCAACTGACAGGAACCACTCGGCGAACATGGCATTGGCGCGGTTTCACCGTGCGACATCTCATGACTGGTGCGCTCCGGAAAGATCGAAAAGAATCCTTTCAGGAAATCGTTATGTCAGAGAAATCGAAGCGACCACGCCTGCGATAGCCCATGAAAAACGGACAGGGACGGACAGTACTGTCTGTTCCTTTTGAAAGGTCTGAACTTCAAGAGCAAGTCTCCAGGCCAACCATTGAGCGATGAGTCCGGACGCTCGAAGCAGCGAACTTACACGGATGATTTCCGGTGGGACGTCGTCCGGCTGATTACTGAGGAGAGGTATTCCATTCTGGCGGCCGCAAGAGCCTGCGGTGTGAGTGACCAGACGGTTCGGAACTGGTATGGCCGTCTCGCTCCGGCTGGTGACGACGCCACGCGTGCCAAAGCGGCCAACAGTCGATATGTAACGCTCACGTCGACTTCCATCGAGAAGTGTCTCGCCACCGTTGATGAGCAGATTGACGCCATCATCGCTGCCACGGCCACGTCGCGAAGATGATCCATGTTCGGCGACAATTAGCCTCTCGGTTTAGCGACAATTAGAATTCCGGTCTGGTTCCTTGAAGTTCGTTACGGTGAAGGGTTCGTTCTGGTGTTCTTCGCTGTTTCCACGCGGTAGCTGGGGACGTTCATTTCGAT
>JAQBWV010000195.1 GCA_027624335.1 Planctomycetota bacterium | reverse complement strand
TCTGCGGGAGAGAGAGAGAGAGAGAGAGAGAGAGAGAGAGGCGGCAAAATGGAGAACTGAAGTGGTGCCAGCCAGTGTGTCAGATTCATCATGCCGCTCCGGAGCCAATGGCAAAGATAAAAGCCTTCCTGTGCGTGATGAGCGGTCCCTCTACACGGGTAGATCGGATTCTGCGCCAAAAACGGAATTGAAATCCGGTCGTTCCGGAAAGAATTCCAGAAAATGTTCAGGTCGATGGCAGCCACTGACCGCACATGGCTCGCGGCGAACGCGCCGATTCGGGCTCATCCGGTAAGGGCCTGTGAAGAAACGAATCGTGCATTTGCGCAGGCGGCGAGATTGGAAAAACTCCTCAGACAGTTGGGAATCGGCGTCCGCTGAACCGCCTGGTCGAGGCGCCCAGTTGATCGACTTCATGGCTGAAGACGGCATTGTCGGAGACTACAACGGTTCACAGCCTCGCGAACTGCTCTTCACTCCGGAGCAGTGGGAAGACTTCAAGATGGCCGATGGCGGCGGAGTGATCGAAGACGAGCCAGCATTCGCGTGAGACTTCAAGCTTTGGTTGAACGAGATAATGCTCGCCGACAACTTACCCGCGGGGGTGGCACTTCGCGTGGATTGCTTTCAGCCGGCTGTGTTCGACGTGCGTGTAGATCTGCGTCGTCGAGATGCTGGCGTGTCCGAGCATTTCCTGGAGAGCTCGAATTTCTGCGCCGCCGGCCAGCATGTGCGTCGCGAAGCTGTGTCGCAGTGTGTGAGGGCTGACGCCTTCTCCGCACCCGACGCGTTCGGCGTATTTTTTGACGATGCCCCAGACCGAGATGCGTGAAAGCTGTCGGCCACGAGCGTTGAGCAACAGCCACGGAGCATCGCCGTCTCGAACAACCTTCGATCGTTCGCCCTCGATCCATGCTTCGATAGACGAGACGGCGACCGGGTTCAGGCCGACGATCCGCTCCTTGTTCCCCTTGCCGATACAGCGAGCGTAGCGCTCGTCGAGGAACACTTTACTCAATCGCAGATTCGTCACTTCCGACGCACGACAGCCGGTAGCGTAAAGCAGACAGAGTAGAGCGCGGTCGCGAAGTCGAAATCGGTCCGTCATGTCGGGAGCATTCAACAGTCGCTCGACAGCCGCCGGCCCAAGTACCTTGGGAAGGTACTGCCAGAGTTTCGGAGAGCTCAGTGATTCCGCAATCGACTTTTCGAGCAGCCCTTCCAGGACCATGTAGCGAAACTGCATTCTGATCGCGACCAGATGTCGGGCGACGGTCGTTGCCGCCAGCTCCCGCTTGCGGAGTTCGTGGACGTAACTGGTCAGGATTGCCAGTGTGATCTCGTTCGGGTTGGCCGGACCGTGATCCTGGTACCATCCGGCGAACTGCTTGAGGTCTGACTCGTAGGCGTGCACCGTATTTCGAGCCAGGCCGCATTCCGCTTCCAGGTAGTGGAGAAACGGCTGCAGGTGCAGCGAAATCGGATTCCGCAGCGAGGCATCGCCGGCAGCGGATCGAGGTGTCTTGCGAACAGGCATCGGCAACTTTCGGAAAGAACACGCTCTGTGGTCTTACTCCGAAAATCGGCAATTGGGCCGGGGCAACTCCAGCACCAGACGCAAGCACAGCCAGGAGTGACGATAATGCCGATTCTGTCGCTGGCAGAGTCCTTCCTGAACCGCGGAAACGGTCGGCGACTTCAACTCGCGAAAGGCTGGTCTCTCAGAACAGTTCGGCGATGGGTTCGCCTTCCGCCAGGACTGGAATGGGTCGACCGGAGTGGTCAAGGAAACTTTGGTCTGGATCGACTCCGAGGACCTTGTAGATCGTTGCCAGCAGATGCCCCGGTTTGAGCGCACGCTCGATGGGATGTTCGGCTTTCGAATTGGTCGCTCCGACGACGACTCCACCCTTCAGGCCGCCGCCAGCAACCATTGCCGAGATCGCGTTGCCCCAGTGGTCTCGACCAGGAATCGGGATGCCCGGCTGGCCCTGATTCAGTCGTGGCGTTCGACCGAATTCCCCCATCACGACCAGCAGAACATCATCCAGCATGCCTCGCAGTGACAGATCTTCGAGCAATGCGGAAACCGCCTGATCGACCTTCTGCAGTTTCGGACCGTGACCAGTTTCGATTCTGGAGTGGTCGTCCCAGTGCGGCATATCGACTGTGACGAAGCTGACGCCTGCCTCAACCATTCGGCGAGCCATCAGCGTGTAGTGTCCCCAGGGGCCTCGGCCGTAACGGTCCCGCAGTCGCGGATCTTCTTTTTCGATATCGAGTGCTTCGCGAGCCTTGCCCGACGACACCATGTCGACGGCCTGCTGCTGGTAACGGTCCATCGAATCCATCATGCCGGACTGGTCGATGTCTCGCCGAATTCCGTCGAGTCGACCGAGTAGATTCAGACGCGACGTCGACCGCTGAGCGTCGGATTGCTGGATACTCCCCAGAACTTCCGGCGGCTTAATCGCGACGGTGGATGATGCCGACAGATACTTCTGCTGCATGTTGACCTGGAATGGGTTCCAGGCGGCTCCCAGGTAAGCGGAACCCTGATAGCCGGGGTAAACATAAATGGCGTGAGCAGCTGGCAGGCCCACGTAAGGTGGCATGCCCGCCTGATTCGCTCCCTTAATCCTGGCGACGTACGACCCGACCGACGGAAACATCGGCTCCTTATTGACCGACGTCGACCCGTACCGACCGGTGAGCATCCAGTGTCCTGCGGCAAAGTGATCGCCATTGTCGTGGTGCAGCGAGCGAATGAATGCCATCTTGTCCGCGTGCTTCGTGTGCAGCGGCAGTGTTGCCGAAACGTGCATCCCCGGGACGTTGGTTTGCAGAGTGTCAAACGGGCCTCGATACTCGGCCGGCGCGTCCGGTTTTGGATCGTACGATTCGAGCTGACTGGGGCCTCCGTCCAGCCACATCAGAATAACGGACTTGCCGTTGCGGGTGGCGTTTCCCTCGGCGCGAAGACGCAGCAGGTCACTCAGGGAAAGCCCGAGGCAACCGAGAAAACCGGCTTTCATCGCAGACCGACGGGATTGCCCCTGACAGTTTCTGCTGTTTCGACCGTTCGTGATGTGCAACATTTCGCTGGCTCCGCAGTCTGATTAACTGAATTCACGATCGACTCTACAGATTTCATCGGGAAGGTGACAACGGTTTCATGAGCCCGCCCGCTGACGGCACGCTGGCATCCGACAGGGACGCAATGTCTGATACCCAGCTCCAGACGATTTTCGCCATCGATTCTGCCATCAAAAGAAACTCTCCGAGGAAACTTCTGTGAAGACGGCACTGGTCCAGCTCAATCCAACCGTGGGAGACGTTCGAGGTAACCTGCAACTCGTTCGCGACGCCGTGCAGCAGGCGGCGCAGAGTGGAGCGGAGCTTGTCGTCCTGTCCGAGTTGATTCTCAGTGGCTATCCGCCGCGCGATCTGCTGCTGCGAGAGGGTTTCGTCGAAGCCTGCGACCGCGCCGTGGACGAGCTGGCCAGCGTACTGCCAGCAGACGTGGGCGTCGTACTGGGACATCCAACTCGTCGCGGTGTGCCCGCTGGCCGGATCGCCAACGGGGCCAGTTTGGTCACTGGCGGAGCAGTCGCAGCGACGATTCACAAGTCGCTGCTGCCGAACTACGACGTCTTTGATGAGCGACGATATTTTCGGGCAGCAAGCGAGGTCAGACCGGTCGAGTTTCGCGGACTGCGACTCGGCATTCACATCTGCGAAGATGCCTGGTGGGGACATCCTTCGACGTCGTATCACGACGATCCAGCGACGACTCCTGATCCGGTCGCCAGACTGGCCGCTGCCGGCGTCGATGTCTTTTTGAACCTATCCGCGAGCCCGTTTGAAAAGCACAAACACAACCGCCGCCAGGAACTGATTCAGCAACACGTTGCAAAACACAGTCGACCGTTTCTGTTTGTGAATCAGGTCGGCGGCAACGATGACCTCGTCTTTGATGGAAACAGTTTTTGTGTCAACGAAACCGGTCAGGTCTGCGAGCAACTGGCGTCGTTCCGCGACGACGTTCGGCTGGTGGATGTTTCCCGATCTGGCCTGGTGGTCATCGCTCCCTCTCGCCCGGTTACTTCGGGGAACGATGAGCAGGAGATGCTCGACGCTCTGATTCTCGGACTGCGAGACTACGTCAGGAAGTGCGGTTTTACCGATTGCGTACTTGGACTCAGCGGCGGCATTGACAGCGCGCTGGCGTGTTACGTCGCCGCTCAGGCTGTCGGCTCGGAGCGTGTACACGGAATCGCAATGCCGAGTCGTTACAGCAGTGCTCACAGTGTCGACGATGCTCGACAACTCGCCGAGGCATTGGGCGTTGATTACCAGGTCGTCCCGATCGATGCCATGCATCGCGCCTACGAGCACACGGACGTCGTGGGCGAGGATCTGCTGTCACAGCCAGGTGGCCTCGCTGACCAGAATCTGCAGGCGAGAATTCGCGGCGGCATCGTCATGACTCGAAGCAATCGGCATGGCTGGATGGCTCTGGCCACGGGGAACAAAAGCGAACTCGCCGTCGGGTACTGCACGCTCTACGGCGACATGTGCGGCGGCTTTGCCGTGTTGAGCGACATCTTCAAGAAAGATGTCTATGCGATTTCGAGATTCATTAACGACGTGCGTGAGAAACGCGAAGTCATTCCCGAAAGCACGATGAGCAAGCCACCCAGCGCCGAACTGGCTCCGGATCAACTCGACCAGGACACACTGCCGCCGTATCCCATTCTGGACGGAATCCTGGAACGGCTGATAGAGCGTGAACAGTCTGTCGCTACCGTTTCACAGTTCTTCGACGCGGAGACGGTGTCGTGGGTCGCGTCCCGGTTGGACCGGAACGAGTTCAAACGACGCCAGATGCCGCCCGGCATCAAACTGTCCAGTCGCGCCTTCGGCACGGGACGCCGCATGCCAATGGCGGCTCGATTCAGTATCGAATGACACCGGTCACAGACAACGATCAGTCACCGCAGGAGGCGTCACACGAGAGCCATGTTTGCACGTCTCGGGTGCGCGGCTGTTGACATTCGCGCCAGAGCGTCGGGGACTCCAGCAGCAATGATGACGTCATGCGGTCGGAATGTTTCCTGGCCACCTGGTCGGTAGATCGTCCCGGAACCTTCCCGCTTGATGGCAATAAAGGCGATCGAATCTTCTTCCTGCCCGTACGAGCGAGGTGTCTGTCCTTCGAGAATCGACCCCGGCTCGACCTTGACTTCGGACAGTGCAAAATCACCATCTGAACGATGCGAGTTTCTCAGCAACTCGGCAAGGTGCGGTTTGACGATGGCTCGTGCGATGTCGGCTCCCGCCGTCAGGAATGGCGACACGACCAGTGTGGCTCCGGCGTGTTCCATTCGTCGCGCCGACGATTCTGCATTCGCTCGACTGGCGATCATCACGTTCGGATTGATCTCGCGAGCGGTCAGCGTGATGAAGACGTTTTCCGCGTCAGAACTCGTCGCGCAAACGATCCCGCGAGCGCGGTCCAGGCCAGCGTCGCGGAGAACTGTTTCGTCCGTCGAGTTTCCCAGCACGGCCATGTATCCGCATGCCAGCGCATCAGCAATGGCAGCTTCCTGGCAGTCGATGACGACGCACAGGACATCAGACTCGGCAAGTTTCGCGCAGATGGTTCTGCCAATGCGGCCGAAGCCGCAGATCACAATGTGGTTGCTGGTTTTGTTGATCATTTTTTTCATCCGGCGTTGCCACTCGAACTGATAACTGACTGCAAACTGGACAACGGTGGTCAACGTCCAGGTGGCTGTTCCGATCCCGCTGACCAGAAGCAACGCGGCGAATCTCTGTCCTGCCGGTGAGATGTCCATGTCGCCGTAGCCAACCGTCGTGATGGTAATCAGCGTAAAATAGAGAGAATCCCAGAGCGTCCAGTCCTGTTCGATCAGCAGAAAACCGACCGTTCCAAACAACATGACAGCACACAGAGTCGCGATCGCTCGGATGACAATTCGTGCTTCATGATTCTCGGTGCCGGGAAGTGAGAATGATGCGCTCATGCGGCGTGGCCAGGAAGTCGATCAGGTTGAACAGAGACTCAGGCAGCTTTCTACATGACTGTAGTTCCTGCCGCACAGTCGCCGGGTGAATCCTGCGGGAAATCCGAGTTAACAGGTTAACCTCCCCAAAACAGGAGGCGATCACCGTTGATTCGCCAGTTGACCGGAAGGTTTGAGGTTGCTAATGTTCTCCGCTTGCTGATTTTATAAATCTGCCCGCTTAACGGGCTTTAACCGCCTTATTCCGTAAGGGTTTGCAAATGGGACGCGTAGAACGGGATCGAGAGATCGCCCGGCGTCGCACTCGACGGGCCAAGCTTAAGAGGCTGCGTGCTAAGTTCGACACTGCAAAGACGCAGGACGAAAAGGACGAACTCTTCGCAAAAGCGAGGAAATTGAGTCCATTTATCACGTTCGAAGATGCCGCACAGGCCTGACTGGATCAGTCGTCGTACTTGACCAGTTGCCGCAGTGGACATTCATTTGATAACACTAAGAAAGCTGGAGTTGCACGTGTGACTCTGGCTTATTTTTGCGCGCAGATGGAGTGAGTCGTCATGGGGCCTCGACCGGAAAACACTTCCATAGGAAGCTCAGCAGACAAGCCCGCCGACGGTAATGTTGCAGGTTCTGACGAGGGCCGATCGCTCAATTTTATTGAGCAGATCATTGAGGCCGATCAGCGGACCGGAAAGAACGACGGTCGCGTACACACTCGATTTCCGCCGGAGCCCAACGGTTATCTGCACATTGGGCATGCCAAGTCGATCTGTCTGAACTTTGGCCTGGCGGAGCGCTACGGCGGCCTGTGCAATCTTCGTTTCGATGACACGAATCCGACAAAGGAAGATGTCGAGTACGTTGATTCGATTCAGGAAGATGTGAAGTGGCTTGGTTTCGACTGGGAAGACCGGCTGTATTACGCGTCCGATCGTTTTGAAGAATTATACCAGTTCGCCGAGCGGCTCATTGAGGAAGGCCTCGCGTACGTCGACAGCCAGGACCTCGACGAGATGCGTGCAAATCGAGGCACCGTCAACGAGGCGGGAAAAGACAGCGCGAACCGGTCGCGATCGGTTGAAGAGAATCTCGACCTGTTTCGTCGAATGCGTGCGGGCGAGTTCCCTGACGGTGCCCACGTCCTGCGTGCGAAGATCGACATGACTCACCCGAATATGCTGATGCGTGACCCGCTGCTGTACCGAATTCGGCACGCACATCATCATCGTACGGGCGACAGCTGGTGCATTTACCCGATGTACGACTGGACTCACGGGCAGTGCGACTCGCTCGAAGGGATCACGCATTCCATCTGTACGCTCGAATTCGAGACGCATCGCGCGCTCTACGACTGGTTTATTGAGCGACTTGGTCTGCATCATCCGCAGCAGATCGAGTTTGCCAGGCTCAACCTCAGCTACATGGTGATGAGTAAGCGAAAGATGCTGGAGTTGGTTGAGAGCAAACTCGTCAGCGGCTGGAACGACCCTCGCATGCCGACAATTTCCGGGCTGCGCCGCCGCGGCTTTACGCCGGAATCGATCCGAGCGTTCTGCCATCGTATCGGGATTGCTCGAATGAACAGCACCGTGGATCTCTCCTGGCTGGAGCAGGCGATTCGCGATGACCTCAACGTAAGAGCTCCCCGTGTGATGGGCGTGTTGCGACCGCTGCGGCTGGTCATCGAAAACTACCCTGAGGACCAGGTCGACGATCTGGAAGCTGCTAATCATCCCGCTGACGAAAGTTTCGGCACTCGATCCGTGCCGTTCAGTCGCGAGGTCTATATTGAGCAGGAAGACTTCCTGGAAGACGCTCCGAAAAAGTATTTCCGCCTGTCGATCGGTCGCGAAGTCCGCCTGCGATATGCGTACCTGGTCACCTGCACGGGAGTCGTCAAAGACGACGAAGGAAACGTCATCGAAGTTCGCTGCACCTATGACCCCGAATCAAAAGGCGGCAACGCTCCCGACGATCGCAAGGTGAAAGGCACCATTCACTGGGTCAGTGCGAAGCACGCCGTCGACGCGGAAGTTCGGCTGTACGATCGGCTGTTCAATCAGGAAACTCCGGAAGACGTTCCGGAAGGACAGGACTGGAAAGACAGCCTCAATCCAGATTCTCTGGAAGTGTTGGGTGGTGCGAAAGTCGAGCCGGCTCTCGCAGGTGCCGAACCAGGGACGCGATTTCAGTTCGAGCGAAACGGCTATTTCTGTGTTGATGACGCATCGACCTCTGAGTGTCTTGTCTTCAACCGAACGACAACGCTTCGCGACTCATGGTCAAAACAGCAGTCAAACTCGTAGGGGTGAAAATACGCAGAGGACACAGAGAGGTCTCACCTTTCCCTCCGCGAGACCTCTGTGCTTTCTGCGTTCAAAATCCTGACGCATGAGTCGTGAGACATACTGGTCGCAATTATCTCAGTCGTAACCGCGCGAAGCGCAACGTCGCAGACCTCGTTTTTCAGGACAACGACCAGCCCTGGCGAGGCTCGCGACCGATGTATTGATCAGCTTCCGGGCAGTTGGTTGCTTTCATGCTGGCGGCGTCCCACTCCAGTTTCTTACCAGCCCGGAACGCGACGTTGCCCAGATGGTTCGCTTCTGTGAGGGGTCCTGCATAACTGAAGGGACTTCCCGTCGGCGAGCCATCGCGGCAGGCTGCCAGCCATTCCTGATGCTGCCCTGGCGAGTTGCCAATGAATTGTTCAGGGCGTTTGAAGTCTTTGAAGTTTTCTTCCGGCAACAGAATGTGCTTTCCGTAATCGGAGAGCAGCATACCTTTGTCTCCCACAAAAAGGACTCCGTTGCCCCACTGCGGAATCCCGCCGTCCTGCCAGATTTGCGGCTTGTGAGATCCCTGGTACCACGAGATCTCGCAAGCTGGCAGCGACCCGCGCGCGCCATACTCGTACACCGCTGACATCGACGCGGGCGCGATCTCAGGATGCGGCTCCGGACCGAATGCTTCGATCGTTTTCGGAGCGTCGAGTTTCAACGCCCAGAACGGCAGATCAATCCAATGACTGCCGAGGTCGGACATCGTGCCGTTTCCAAAGTCCCACCAGCGATACCACTTCGGCCCTGGGAAATAGACCTCGTTGTACGGTCGGTAAGGAGCCGGACCGATCCAGAGATCCCAGTCGAGATCGCTCGGCGGCGTCATTGTTTCCTGCGGCCGTTCTGTCACCGACACGATGTCGCGATTCGTCTTCGCGTCTTCCGGACTCTGACGTCCCCATGCACGTGAAACCCAGACGTGAGCCTCAGTCACATTTCCAATGGCACCGGACTGGATCAACTCGACAACGCGCCGGTAGTTGGGCATCCCGTGAATCTGCGTTCCCATCTGCGTAGCGACGCCGGCTTTGGCGGCGGCAGCGGTGATGATCCGCGCTTCGCGAATGTTGTGAGTCAGCGGCTTTTCACAGTAAACATGCTTGCCGAGTTTCAAGGCCGGTAGAGTCGCAAAAGCGTGCGTGTGTTCCGTCGTGCTGACAACGACGGCGTCGATATCTTCAGTGGTGTCGTAGAGCTGTCGAAAGTCTGTATATGTGCGAGCTTTTGAGTGTTGTTCGGCAGCCCGACCAAGGTTGCGGGAATTTACATCGCACAGTGCGACGACGTTGACTTCACCCGTGCCGAAGATGGTTTGCAGGTTCGCTCCGCCGCGACCGCCGACGCCGATGAAGGCGACATTGATCCTGTCGTTCGCCGATACCGCGCGAGCCTGCCTCAGGTTCGACAGAACCAACGAGCCGGCAACTCCGGCAGCCATAAAATCACGACGCAAGATTTTCTTCTGGTGAGCCATGCTGGAGTGTCCTTTGAAAGTTTTCGCGAATCGAGACTCGTAACTGGCCTCTGTCACTGCGAAACGGATATGTTCGGTTTAATGGACCAGTCGAGACAAGTCAGTGACCGGAAGCTCTACCGGATACGGCGACTCTTTGTCATTACGACGAAGGCGAAAATCCAGCGGATATCGAGGGCATGCCCACTTCGTAAGTGGATACCCGCTTGCGTGGGCATGACAGCTTACCGGTGACACATTCGTGAAACAGAACTCATTGAACCCCCGAGACGGCAAACATGAATTACTCTCGAAACATCCTGTTGCTTACGAGTTGCCTGCTGCTGCCGGCACGGCTTCAGGCTGAAGAGACCGCAAAACCGAATATCCTGTTCATTGCGATTGATGACCTGAATGACTGGGTTGGATTTCTCGACGGGCATCCTCAGGCGAAAACGCCAAACATGGACCGTCTCGCGAAGCGAGGCGTCGTGTTTGCGAATACGCATTGTCAGGCACCGATCTGTAATCCATCGCGAGTCAGCCTGATGACCGGCACTCGACCATCGACGACAGGGATCTATCTGCTCGGGCCGACCGATTTTCGCAAAGCCTGTCCGTTGCTGCGCGATGCCACTGCAACGCCGACACTGCCGGAACATCTTGCCGCGAACGGCTACCGGACGATCGGCGGCGGAAAGATATACCACGGATCGACGTCGCGAGAGACCTTTCAGGAGTACGGGCCGCGTGGAGGAAATGGAGACTTTCCAAAGGAGAAATTGAACTATCCCGCCGGAGTCAAACTCTGGGACTGGGGTCGGTTTCCGGTGCAGGATGAGCAGCAGGGCGATCACGGTGTTGCAACCTGGGCCGTCGAGCAACTCGCCGCACCACAGGAGAAGCCATTCTTCATTGCTGTCGGTTTCTTCAGGCCGCACGTTCCCCTGTACGCGTCCGACAAGTGGTGGGACCTTCACGGAAAAAACAAAGATATTCTGCTACCGAAGGCACTGGCTTCCGACAACGATGACATCGTTGACTTCGCTCGGAAGCTGACCTGGAGCGGATTGGCTCCGCGACACGACTGGATGGTCGCGCACGACCAGTGGCAACCGGCAGTGCATGCTTACCTGGCATGCGTGAGCTTCGTCGACCATCAGGTGGGTCGAGTCCTCAACGCACTCGACGCCAGCTCACATGCTAAGAACACGATCGTCGTGCTGTGGTCGGATCATGGCTGGGCACTTGGCGAAAAACAGCGATGGGCGAAACGAGGTTTGTGGGAGCGGGAAACTCGCGTTCCACTCATCATCGCCGGACCAGGGATTGAGGGCACGCGACGGTGCGAACAACCTGCCGGACTGATCGACATCTACCCAACGCTGACCGACCTGTGTGGCCTTTCTCGCCCCCGGCACCTCGAAGGCCAATCGCTCGTCCCGCAGCTTGAGAACGTCGACACAGAACGGACGCCGGTGATCACGACGTTCTTCGAAAACAATCACGCGGTACGGTCTCGCCGCTGGAGATACATTCGATACTCAACCGGCGATGAAGAACTCTACGACCACAAATCCGACCCCCACGAATGGCACAACCTCGCGAGCACACCGGAGCACGCCACGGTGATCAGAGAACTGTCGCAGCACCTGCCAACGGTCAACGCTCCGACCGCACCCGGCAGCAGTGGCCTTGGCAATCGTCCTGAAGACAGAAGCCTCTTCGGCGACGTGAAGTAGGCCCGAGCTGGCCACATTTTAAGTCATTGCCTGATTCGGAATTCAGCGCTAAACAAACGCCGCTCCGATCATGTTTGAAAGATGCACGAGCCGCCACGGGGCTCGCGAACGGATTGCCGATGTGAATAGCAGGCAAAAGCCGTTCCGGTCAGGATCCATCCAGCACATGGTTCCTGTGGCTCCCGTGTGGCCAAACACATTCGGCCCGAGTGTGTCGCCCCAGCTTCGGGAAGTTCCACGCGAGTTCAGGCTCCAGCCGAGTCCCCACGGTTTTGCACGGCGAACGGCTTCCGGAACGTCGGGCTGATCGACCAGACGGTTGGTCGTCATGGCTTGAACCGTGCCCGGTGACAGCAACCCAACGTCGCCATAAACGCCACCCTTCAATAGCCACTGGCAGATCACCG
>JAQBWV010000194.1 GCA_027624335.1 Planctomycetota bacterium | reverse complement strand
AGAACGCTGATGCGGGAACGATCTCCGCCCGACGTATCCTGCCCATCCTGAAGGCCGACAGTTCATCCAGCTGCACTGAGTGTCACTTTGCCGGTGTCGAATTGCGCGACTTCATCCTTGAAAATCAGGCGAAGACGTTCGCGTCACTCAAGGCGACCGGCATGATCGACGTCGATAAACCTGACGACTCGAAGCTGCTTCGCTTCATCGGCCGCAAGCCGGAGAAGCCTGACCCACTGGTCGAGAAAGTCCGGCAGAACGAACTCGTCGCGGTCCGTGCCTGGATCCGGGCGGCCGTCCGCGAACCGGGACTGCTCAAGGCGACGTCCGACGTCCAGGTTGGGACAAGTCTGCCGCCGGAAGTGATCCGGCACGCCCGCAGAGACCGCGTGCTGTCGTCGTTCATCGACAATATCTGGAGCGAGATGGGCCGTTGCGTCAACTGCCACAATCCGGAACGCAACCGCCAGAAGATCGGTCGCAACGGTTTCACGAAAGAGGACGTCGATGCCATCTCATGGATCGTTCCAAACGATCCGGCTGCCACACTGAGAGAACTCGTCGATAGCGGCAACATCGATATGGACAATCCGTCGGCGAGTCCAGTCCTCACCAAACCATCAGGCCTCGAAAAGCACGGTGGCGGGCCGAAATTCTTCCCCGGCAGTCCGACGTACCGCAACTTCCTGACGTTCCTGACGGACTACGCGGACATCACCACCGGCAGGTACAGGTCTATTAATGACCTGCCAGCCGCACCCGATGAGATCACGTTGCTGAGCGAACAGCAACTCCGCATCACCGACATCCCGGCCGACTTCACCGACATGCCCCTGCAGGTCGATATCTACCGCCGCACGCCTGACACACAACAATGGTCCGATCACCGTTGGGCCACCGGTTTCAGTCGAGTCAACGGCAAGCAGCACGTCTGGCAGAACCCGATCCTGGTCGCCGCCCCAGCGGACTCGCCGCTGGCGAAGGAGTTCCGCGAACGCAAACTCCTGCCGCCTGGCGAGTACCGCATCAGAATTCTCATCGATCGCAACCGCAAAACCGAGAAAGACCCAGCGTACGAACTCGGCGACGCTGAGTTCGTTGCCGAGGCCCACATCAGCGGAGCCTGGAAGCCCGGCTACCAGCCACCGAAGATCGTTCAGTTCCCGCGTGCTCGCGACTGAACCGAATGCATGAGCGTTTCGGGATCATCAGGTTGTTGCCTGAAGGCGTTCTTTGAAACTGCCAGCTGGCGTCGGCATGGCTTATTTGAACGCCAGTTCGTCGGCCTGAGGAAGTTCGTCGATGCTTCCCAGGCCGAACAGCGACAGGAATCGCCTGGTCGTGGAATAGGTAACTCGCTGGCGGTCTTCCGGAGCGCGTTCGAGCGAGATCAGCTCGCGACGCAGCAGTTGTCGGAGAAACGGACCCGGTTTTTCCTTACCGAGTTCTTCGATCTCTTCCGGCGTGATCGGCTGCCGATACGCCACCAGAGCGAGAACTTCAAGCACATCCTGAGACAACTTGACCTCGCGTGGGCCGATGCCAAAAACTCGATTTCGAATTCGCTCGTACTCTTCGTGCAGCACGAGCCGGTAACCACCTTCGCCCAGTCGAATTTCGTACGGTCGCGCTTCATCGAGATACTGCAGGTTCAATTCTTCGATAGCACGATCGATGGCGTCGAGCTCATAATCGCCACGCAGCATGTAGCACAGTTTCTTCGTGGTAAGTGGCTCGCCACCAACAAAGATCGCCGCTTCGATGACCTGTCGGACAGTGACACGTTGCGGAACGGGTTCGAGCGTTTCAGTGGTCGCGACTGCGCCCTCGACGCCAGTGATCGACTGAAATTCGGTGGCTTCGCTGCGGCCACCATCTGGTGTGGAAGATTGATCCTCGCCCGAAACGTCCCCGGCAGCGGCATTCCCGACCTGGGCCAGATGGTCGAATTCCCATTCGACGGCGTCATTGGCTTCCAGCGCCTTGCGATAGGCGGCCTCCAGATCGTTGCCGTCCCAGTCGTCGGTATCATCGTACGAAACGGTTTCGCCTTCCGACTCGTGCGAATGCGCGTCGTCGACGACCTTGTCCGTTTCGTGATCGGAATCTTCGAGAGTCATCTGTCACTTCTGCTTCTGAAAACCGGCCTGTCGAAGTTCATCGTCCTTCAAGCCGGAACTGGGCCGCAGCGCGCCGCCAACTCCCAGCACTTCCGGATGTCGTGCGACCTTGTCAGTAAAGACTCGCATATCCTGTACGATCGGCTCCAGATTTCTGAGCAGGATCGCCAGCGACGAGGCTGAGCGTTCCAGATCGTCGTACAGATTCGGGTCAGAGAGAAAACGCTTGAGTGAGCCATCCGACTTCGAAGCGATCTGAGCGACGTCGCGCAATTCGCCAGTCATCGCTTCAAGATTCGCCAGGCTGTTGTCGAGTCGCACGACGATCGATGTGGTGTGTTTAGCCAGTGGCTCAGTCACATTCTCAATGTTTCGCAGGTTGCCGTTGATCGTTCCCACCGTCTGACGCATCGCGGAAATCGTCTGCTGAGTTTCATTGACGATCTGCGGCAATCCGGCCAGGGCCTTCTGCAAATTGGCAACCGTCTGCGGGTCAGCGATGACTCGATTGGCATTCTCGAACGCGGCACCGGCTCGCTGCATCGTCTTTGTGAATTCGTCAAGCGATGTGGCTGTTCGCTGGACGACGTCGTGCAGGCTGCCCTGGTTGGTCTCAACCAGCGAATTCATATTGCGAGCGAGTAGCTGCCATTCTCGACTGGTCGCGTCGAACGATGACATCGTCAGCGCCAGTTGCTGTTCCATGCGCTGAACGATCTCCATCACGTCGGGCGGTGTTTCGCCATCCAGCACAGTCTGTCGGTCGAAGTCTGTGGGGCTGATTCCAGGCGTGAATTCGATGGCGGCGTCCCCAAGCAGTGACTGCTGAAGTCTCGGAACAGAGTCACTCCGCAGCGAATACTTTTCGTCGATCGACAGCGTCAGCAATACTCCGCCACGCTGTCGGTCAAGTGTGATTGTCTTAACGTTGCCGATCGGAATTCCGTTGAGACGAACAGGTGATCCTTCCAGGACTCCTGGAGCGGAGTCAAAGTGGACCAGCACCTGGTACTGCGTCTCCAGCAGGCTCCGCATTTCGCCGAATTGGAAAATCAACGTCGCCATCACCGTCATCGCAGCGATGGCAAACAGACCGACTCGGAATTGAAGCTGTCGTTCAGTCATGAGATTTGTGTTTCTGGGAACCACGAAAGACACAAAATACGTGAATCAGTAATCATGCAGCGAAGTCGTTGATGGCAAGCATTGAAACCGTTGCTGGTTTTCGTGTCATTCAAGTATTTCGTGGTTGAGCCATTCAGTATGAACTCATTTGCTGGCTGCTAAAGAAGGGCGAGTTCTTCCATTCGTTCGCCGGCTTCGCCATACACGAACTGAGAAACTCGCGAATCTTCGGAGGAGAAGGCTTCTTCTGGAGTGCCTTCGAAAACGATCTGCGACTCGCCCGGTTGTAGACGACTCAGTGGATAAAACATGATGACCCGATCAGCGACTTTGCGCACCGTCGACATTTCGTGAGTGACGACAACGCTGGTCACCGGTCGACGTCTTCGGGTTTTCATGATCAACGTGTTGATCACATCGATCATGATCGGATCCAGTCCTGTGGTCGGCTCGTCGTAGAGGATGATGTCCGGCATCAGGGCCAGCGTTCTCGCGAGACCGACTCGTTTACGCATTCCGCCGGAAAGCTCTGAGGGCATCTTCCTGGCGCTGGTCGGGGACATGCCGACGTCTTTAAGACGCTCCGCGACAATCGCTTCCAGGAAGGCGTCGGACATCTTTGTGTTCTGACGCAAACCGAAGGCGATGTTTTCGAAAACGCTCAGGCTGTCAAACAGAGCTGCCCCCTGAAACAGGTATCCGAAACGCAGACGATCGCGGACGAGTTCTTCATCGCTGCGTTCCCCGATCGGGACTCCATTCCACAGGACGTCGCCGGACGACGGCTGCATGAGACTCGCCATGATTTTCAGTGTGACACTTTTGCCGCAGCCACTTTCTCCGACCAGACAAACCGTTTCACCGGCACGGATGTTAAGCGAGACGTCTCGAAGAACGTTCTGTGCTCCGAACGTCCTGGAGATCCCACGCAGTTCGATGATCGTCCGACCGGATTCTTCTCCGGTGAACGGGTCGCTGAAAGGGTCACGAGAAGGCATTGGATGAACTCAGTTGAAACTTTAGTCGGAACAGAATCGTCAGACGAAGGACGAAGGGCCGGGCCAGAGCGTCCAGTACAGCTCGTTCAGAAACATCCCGAGAAAGAAATCGAGAACAAGAATCACCACAAAAGACAGAACAAAGGAACTGGTCGCCGCGCGGCCAACTCCTTCGGCTCCGGAACCGCAAGTGAAGCCGCAATGACAGGCAATCAGCGCGATGGCCGCTCCAAAGAACATGCTCTTAAGAATGCCGGCACAGACGTCCCAGGCAGCGACATATTCAGTCGAGTAATGCCAATAGTAAGTGGCATCGACGCCAAGCACCTGCGTGCTAAGCATCCACCCGCCGGCGACACCGATCGCATCGGCGACGACGGTCAACAGCGGAATCAACAGGAAGCACGAAAGGAAACGCGGCACGACGAGGTATTGAACCGGGTTGGCACCGAGGGCTCGCAGAGCGTCGATCTGCTCGGTCACCCGCATGGTTCCGAGTTCGGCCGCCATCGCGCATCCGACACGACCGGCGAGCATGGTTGCCGCCAGAACCGGACCGAGTTCCGCAACCAGTGCCATATTGATGACAGCTCCCATGCGAGTTTCCATCCGCATCAGGTGAAACTGCTGATAGCCCTGCACGGCGAGCACCATGCCGATAAACATGCCGGTGATGAGCACGACTGGAATGCTGCGGACACCGACCTCGTACATGGACTCGACCACGACGATGCGGCGAGGCAGGCCGCGGCACAACCAGCGGAGCATCGAAGTCGCAAAGAGCGCAAGGTCACCGACTGCCTGAACGAACTCGATAACGAGTCGTCCAAACGTGTGGATGATGGTCGTTCTGCGGGGCGCTGGTACTGACGACATGACGTCCGTGTCGGGTTCCTGGAGAGCCAGGGCACAGGAATTGAGATGATCGCTGGCAACACGATCAAAGAAATGGTTTTTCAACTCGCATTCCATGCGGGCGGTAGTCGGAAGACTAGTCAATTCCCACAAATCAGGGGGAGAGCAGATCCGACGGTCGCGAGAATTCGCACGAATCGACACCGTCACATATGCCCAGGGCGTCGAGGCGACTATGCCCGTTGGTCCGAGTTTCGGGCAAACTCGTCAGCGTAAACGCGCGAGACCAGAGTGAAGGGGGAGAGGCTGGGAGATTGGTGTCCGCGCATGAAAAGGCCCTCGGAGCGGGACAGGGAAAATGGCGGGCTGGGTCTTGCAATGGATGGCAGAGTGGGTCAAAGACTGCCTTCCCGCGCCAATTACCTGAAGCGAGGTCAACCGCTAACTCTCGAGGGCCAAGCTGGGTATCAGCAGTTCAAAGCACTCGATGTGCCAAACCACTTGACAACGACACAACAATCTGGCCAAACAACAGTATTCGGCGCCGCGGGTTGCAAATCGTTTCAGAAATAGTGTTAACTGTACCTGACTGATAAATGTTCGGCGCAAGCATGTCGGCGCCGAAAAGCGCCGACGTTCAGGAGTATCGATGCTAATGGAAGGTGAACTGGCACGTCCGAAGCTGCTGGTCGTTGGCCTCGGCGTCTCGGTCGTGATCTATACCGTGCTGGTGCTGGGATACGTTGGGACAACTCCCGACATTGGCATCCGGGGGCTCATTTCAGACGCCGACCGGGTTGACGATTCATCGGGGATGGTCGTCCGACGCTTCTCGGACTTTGTGTATGACGGCAATAAGCCAGTTGTTGGCGACGTCCTGGTCCGCATTCACGATCGTCCCGTTCGATCGTTCATCGATTTTTGTTCAGCCTTGCAGTACCTCCGTGATGCTCCGATTAAGGCGCATGGAATTCTCGACGAGGGAACTCGTCCATCCGATTATCCACAGGACATGCTCCCGTCGTTGCTTGATATCGGCGGTGACCGCACGGTCGAGGTCGAGTTCATCCACAACGACCAGGCAATGCGTGGCTGGATTGTCATCCAATCCATGCCTTTGTCGGAGGTCCTGCTCTCGTTCATCTGGCTGGTCCTGCAGTTTGCGATTTTTGCGATCAGCGCGTTGGCCGCGTGGCATCGGCCGTTTGACCGCACGGCGAGACTGTTCTTTGCGATGTGTGCAGTGGCTATGGCCGCTTTCATTGGCGGCTTTCACTGGTGGGTCATTGCGAGCAGCCCCTTACTCAACATTCCATTCCTGGTTTGTGCCCTGTTGACGCCTGCGGTTTCCGTCCACTTTTTCCTGAGCTATCCCCGACCTCTTGGCCCGATGGATCACAACCCACGCCAGGCCGTTGCCGTTATCTACGCCGTCCCATCAGTCACGGCCGTTGTGATGACCGGCCTGCTGATCAGCGTCTGGGGATTAACCGGCGAGACAATGAGCACCGAAACAATCCAAGCCGTTGCCTGGTGCCTGGCGGCTCTACGAGAAACCATCTACGGATATCTGGCGTTCGCCGCACTATGTTTTTGTGTCATGGTCATCGCACTGGCAACCGAGTATCTGACGGCTTCCAGCCCATCCGAACGAAACCAGATCAAGTGGATGTTTCTGGCTGGAGTGATCTCTGCAATCCCAGTCACTTACACATTGTATCTGGCTTTGTTTGACCGTACTGCTTTTGCGCTGGGCAGTGCACGTATCCCGATGTTTCTGGCTAGTCTGTCCTTCACCCTGGCGTACACCGTGGGTATCGTCCGGTTCAAGCTGATGCTCGTCGACGAGTTCGTCACACGTGGCATGCTTTACCATCTCGCCAGCCAGGGACTTACGATTGGATACGGCGTGTGCGTCGCCTTGGCGACTTTCTTTGCGAACGACTTCAACGTCTCAGAAAGCGTCCCTGGGGTACTGCAACAGGTGCTGTCGATCGGAGTCCTGCTGACGTTTCTCGTTGTTGTTCTGACATGGAGCCGCGACCGACTCCAGCGGAGTATCGATCGACGATTCTATCGCGAGAAGTACCAGCTGGACCGAGCTCTGCAGCGAGTCAATCGAGCGATGGACCAGCTCGAAGATCGACACTCGCTCGGTCAGCGGATGCTGGCGTCGTGTCGGGAGGTTCTGGGCGCTGACATGGGAGCCTTGTACCTGCGGGAGCCGGGCAGCGACGAATTTCAGTTGGTGGCGATGGACGGGGCCGGAGTCCTTCCCGAGCGATTTCCCGACGCGAATCAGGCGGGAGAACGCCTGAAACTGGAAGTAACTATTCAACGAGCAACCGCAGTAGCCGGCGACCCGCAAGCCAGAACGCTGAGAGACCTGCGCAGCGAACTGATGTTTCCGCTGATTGTCGACGACGAAGTTGAGGGAATCGCAGTTCTTGGCAAACGGCACGACGGCACCACGTACACGGCGGAGGATCTGACGTTTCTTCACACGCTGGCACAATTCACCGGCATGTCTCTGCGGAGTGTGAAGGTCCATCAGGACTTCGCGCGGCTCAACGACGAGATCAGCATGAAGGCTGGAAAGATCGACGAGCAACGGCAGCAGATCGCCATCATGCAGGCGGAGCTGACCGGCAACACAAAGACGCGGCATCCGGAACAGTCGCAGGAACTTCGTCGCGACATGATCAAGGGGAACAGCCCGGCCATTCGGCGAGTCCTCGACACGGTGCAGAAGGTTGCCGTTTCTGAATCCACCGTCCTGATTCAAGGGGCCAGTGGAACAGGCAAAGAACTGCTCGCTCAGGCGCTCCATGAAAACAGCCCAAGAAGAAATGGACCTCTGATCCGAGTTCACTGTGCCGCACTGTCACCGAGCCTGCTTGAAAGTGAACTCTTCGGACACGTTAAAGGAGCCTTCACCGGAGCTCACAAAGATCGTGTTGGCCGATTCGAAATGGCGCATGGCGGAACGCTGTTTCTCGACGAGATTGGCGACATCTCTCTGGAGACTCAGATAAAGTTGCTGCGAGTTCTGCAGACGCGATCGTTCGAAGCCGTTGGCGGTACGAAGACAGTCGATGTCGATGTCCGACTCATCACGGCGACGCACCAGGATCTGCATCACCTGATTAGTGAAGGACGTTTCCGGGAGGATCTGTTTTACCGGCTGAACGTGGTGAACATTACGCTGCCAACGCTTAGTGAACGGACCGAAGACCTGTTTGAGCTGTCACTCTATTTCCTGAAAAAGGCGTCCGAGAAATTAGGCAAACGAATCGCGCATATTGATGAGCAGACGCTGGAAGCGATGAAACACTACAGGTGGCCTGGCAATATTCGCGAGCTGGAAAACCTCATCGAACGAGCTGTCGTCATGTGCGACGGCGAAACCATCACGCTGCAGGATTTACCGGACGAAGTCCTCACCGCTGCGAGAAAACCACAGCCGCAACCGCAACGTCGTGCTGTTTCGGTGGCCTCATCGCGAAGCCCGTCGCCGCAGTCCTACACGCGTGAAATACCAGACCACGAAGTCCCCAGCCCGCCACCAGGAGTTGTAGCAACGGTTCGATCGACGATGGCCGAGTCGTTCGATCCTCAATTCGAGACCGAACTCGAAACGCTGCAACGCGCCCTGCGGGAATCCGGCGGCAACAAATCCAAAGCCGCCCGCAGCCTGGGAATCCCCCGCAGTACGCTCTTCAGCCGCCTGAAGAAAGTCGGCCTGACTTAGGGAATCTTACAGCAGAGTCATGCTGTTGGGTGCGTGCAGCGGAGCGGAACTCGCCAGTACCAATAGGCCGCAAAGGCAATCAGGGGCGTTCCACTCCGCTGCACGCACTCTACGAAACGGTTCCCACCGGCCATTTTGGATTCGGGCTGCCGGTTCTGCGGTAATCGGTCACTCGGCTAAACCGCGGGCGGAGTTACTCCCAATTCTGTGGCGAGTGTCAACAGCGCGTTCCAGTTGCCGTCGTCGAGGGGGATTCCTTCGGCGGAGCGTTTGGCCATTGTTCGTTGTTCAGGGTCGCCGGGCAGGAAGATCTCGTCGACACCGTCGATACGAGGAACCGTGCGAACGTATTCCTCCAGTGCTGCGACTTCTGACTTGAGGTGCTCGAAGCCAGCGTACTGGGCTGGGTCGATCACGATGAAGAAGGCGGCGTTACCAATCGGCGGTGGTGGGTTCGGATAGGCGCACTGGCCGCCGGACAACGCTCCGCAAAGCATTTCGACCATGAATGACAGCCCGAACCCTTTGTAAGCCTGGTCGCCACCCATCGGACGGATTGTTCCCGGAGGATCGCCGTAAAGCTGGTTGGGGTCGTTCGTCGGGTTGCCTTCCGGATCGAGCACCCAGCCGTCGGGCACCTGTTCGCCGGCAATCTTCTTGACTCGAACTTTGCCTTCGGCGGTCGCGCTGGTTCCGAAGTCCAGCACAAACGGCCCGTTCTTTCCGCCGGGCATGCCGATGCACAGCGGGTTCGTGCCCAGTCGCGGGCGTTTTCCGCCGACGGGAGCGACTCGCTGAGCGGCTCCGTGAGTGTTCGCACAAATGATCGCGGCCATGTTTCGCGCAGCGGCCATTTCGGCGTACTCGCCAAGTCGACCAATGTGAGCAGACTGCCGCAACGATCCTGACGCGATGCCAGCGGTCGCAGCCTTGTCGATCAGCTTCTCGGTAAGCTGTCGCGACAGTACCTGACCGAAGCCCCAGTTCCCGTCTCCGACGATCGTCCCTGACGTTTCATGAACGACAGTCAGTTCCGAACCAGCATTGAGTTTTCCGTCCTGCACCTGTTTGACGTAAAACGGAATCCGCATCACGCCGTGCGAATCATGACCGCGAAGATTCGCCTGCACGAGGCTGCGACCGACGATCAACGATTCACACTCGTTCGCTCCGCCAGCAGCCAGCAAAGCCACTCCAAACTCCTGCAATAGTGTTTCCGTCAAAACCGGCACAGTTTATCTCCCGTGGAGCGTGGCCATTCGAATGTGGAGACTACGACACGCCTCTTTTTCGTAGTCGATGAGTGCGTAATCTGACGCAAAGGCGTGAAGGCGCAAAGGGACGCGAAGAATCTCAAGGTGATTTCAGGCCGGACACAACCTGTCGGGCTGACGAATTTGTCTCCACATTCTTTGCGGAGCCTTGCGTATTCGCGACTTCGCGTCAGCCGAGAGCATTGCTCAGGCAATCTCCACCAAATCTGCGCGAAGTCCTTAATTCGGCTCAGTTTCCCGTACGGTCGTACGTCCGGTTCGACCTGCGGAACATGGCAAAGCTGGAGAGCGTCGACGAGTCCTGCAGGTCGATCGTTGGCAGCCGGTCACGGAACACTTTTGGGTTCGCCCCGCCGATACCTTTTGAGCCGACCGCAACGGCAGCCAGGTTCACTGCGTCGCCGTGTCATCCGGTGCCGAATGTTCCCCCGAAACGTATGAGACTTTGCATGAGCGAAGCGGCCTCCGTCATCGCACCATCCGACATCACAACGATCGCTGAGTTGCGGGAATTCGTCCACGCAACGTTGTGTTTGAAAGAGAATCTAGTCTCCGATCAGTTTCAGATGATTGAACGGGAACTCACGAAAAACGATCGTCCGTGCGGGATGCAGTTCACGATTCACGGACCTCGACAGGTGAGGCTTTCGGCGGTCTGGGCTTCCGACCTCAACATCCTCTACTTCTACGACACCAGCGGCGTTCGGTATCTCAAAGTCCAGCTGCGACAGCGCTTTGTCATCACCTCCGAAGTTGAATCCGCCGCCTGAACGGCTGCCGACACACGACTTTAGTGACGTGCTGAAATCATGACAGCTGACATGGATCACGGATCAACGTAGACTGGTGGGTCCACTCGCGAACGTGAGTTACTGACTTCACGCCTCCCGCCGATGTCCTTCCTCTGTTTGACCCGGTATCGCCATGGCTGTTCTGCTTCGCCCGTTTTGTGGCATGTCTGTACTGCCCTTGCTGCTGATTCTGTCCTCAAATTTCACATTCGCCGCTGATGCTCCCCTATTCAACCGGGACATCAGACCGATCCTCTCGGCAAACTGTTTTCCGTGTCACGGCCCGGACGCGAATCAGCGCAAAGCGGAAATGAGACTTGACGAGGAGGCCGGAATCCTCGCGGCCTTCGGCGGAAGCCTGGAAAAGAGCGAAGCCTGGCTACGCATCAGTTCTAACGATCCCGATGAGCGAATGCCGCCGATCGATTCGCATCTGAAACTCAAACCCGAGCAGATCGCGCTGCTCAAAGTGTGGATCCAATCCGGCGCGAAATGGGAAGGCCACTGGTCGTTCATTGCGCCGCAGAAGCCGCCGGTGCCACAAACGGCAAAGCCTGACTGGGTCCACAACTCAATCGACGCCTTTGTGCTGAAACGACTTGAAGAACGCGGACTCGTGCCGAACGATCCCGCTCAACTGGAGCGTGTCCTGCGGCGCGTCACCTTCGACCTGACGGGACTGCCGCCGACCATCGAAGAGATCGACCAGTTCCTCGCCGCTGCCAAAGTCGATCCGAATGTTGCCTACGAGAAAGCCGTCGATCGATTGCTGGCATCCGAACACTTCGGAGAGCGGATGGCGTTGATGTGGATGGACGCCGCCCGGTATGGCGATTCCAGCGTCTTTCACGCGGATGGGCCGCGTAATATGTGGCCCTGGCGGGACTGGACCATCAACGCCTACAACGCGAACAAGCCCTTCGACAGATTCACGGTTGAGCAACTCGCTGGCGACCTGATCCCGGAAGCAACCGTCGATCAGAAAATCGCTACCGGCTTCAACCGAAACAATGCGACGACCGACGAAGGCGGAGCGATCGCCGAAGAGTTTCGCGTTGAGTACGCCGTCGACCGAGTCAAGACAACCAGCATGGTCTGGATGGGGCTGAGTCTTGAATGTGCTCAATGTCACAACCACAAGTACGACCCCATCACGATGAAGGACTACTACCGCTTCTTCGCGTACTTCAATCAGGCGTCTGATCCGGGCATGCAGACTCGGAGTGGCAACCAGACACCCGTTGTTGAC
>JAQBWV010000193.1 GCA_027624335.1 Planctomycetota bacterium | reverse complement strand
CTCGAAGTCGGCGACCAGACGGGCATCATCCCGCAGGCTGAAGTCTGGGGTTTCTCAGACAATCTCTCGCGACTGGGAGAGACGATGTTCGCGGTGATCGAAGCCGGTCACAAAGACGCCTGCATCCTGCCGGACGTTTACCACATCTACAAAGGCGGTTCGGACTTTGCCGGCATGGCCGCCATCGCCGGCTCGAAAATTCACTGCTTCCACGTCAACGACTACCCGGCCGACCCGCCTCGCGACACGATCTCAGACAAGGACCGAGTCTACCCCGGAGACGGCGTCGCCCCGCTGAACGACATCTTTCAGATGATCGCTGCCAACGGTTTCGCCGGAGTCCTCTCGCTGGAGTTATTCAACCCCGGATACTGGGAGCAGGACGCGGAGCAGGTCGTAAAAACCGGTCTCGCCAAAACGAAAGAATCCGTCGCCAAAGCGTTTTCATAGGACCAGGCCAGGTGTGAACCATGGCCTCGTTATCCGTGTCCGACCGAAACCACACGTTTTCCAGCCAGTGATCTCGCCAGCCAGAGATCTCACAGTGGAGTCAGCTCGATGAAGTTTACGAAGATGCAAGGCGCGGGAAATGACTATGTTTACGTGAACTGCTTCGAGCAGGTCGATCTCGGGGACGTGGCGGAACTGGCGAAGTCGATTTGTGATCGACACTTTGGAGTCGGCGGCGACGGGCTCGTCCTGATCTGCCCTTCCGAACAGGCCGATGCACGAATGCGAATGTACAACGCCGACGGGTCCGAAGCTGAGATGTGCGGCAACGCGGTTCGTTGCGTTGCCAAGTTCGTTCACGACCACGGCATCGCGACCAAAGAGGAACTCACGATTGAAACCGGTCGCGGCGTGCTGGCGTTGCAATGCTCAATCACTGGCGGGAAGGTCGATCGAGTTCGCGTCAATATGGCCGCGCCAATACTCATCGGCGCCGATATTCCGACGACTCTGGCTGGCGATCCGCCGATCAACGTACCTCTCGAAGTTGCCGGTCGAAATCCTGCAGTGACCTGCGTTTCGATGGGCAACCCTCACGCGGTGACCTTCGTCGATGAAGTGAACGACGACTGGGTACTGAATGTCGGCCCGCAGATTGAGGTTCACCCCGCGTTCCCACGCAGGATCAACGCCGAGTTCATTCAGGTCGTGTCGCCATCTGAAATCATCATGCGGGTCTGGGAGCGAGGCTCCGGCGAAACACTGGCGTGCGGAACCGGAGCATGTGCCTCGGTCGTTGCTGGTGTGCTGGCGGGACTGCTCGAACGCAAAGTCACGGTTCGGCTGACCGGCGGCGATCTCGAAATTGATTGGGCTGAATCAGGCGACGTCTACATGACCGGTCCAGCCACGGAAGTCTTCTCGGGTGAGTGGCCAGTAATCGACTGACTGTGATCATGAATTCACGGAAACACACAGGTGATGTTTCCCGGTGTTTCCGTGGTTCAAAATTCAAGAGTCTGCAATTCAGACAGAATCAATTCTTCACGTAACCAATCTGCTGCAGCAGACCAGCCAACGCGTTGCTGCTTTGTGAAACAGCGACCTGCTGGTTGTTGCACGCAGTCGGCGAGCCGTAGTGGACGAGCCAGACGTTTCGAAAGCGGACCGGGTTGCTGTGGTTCTGGATTTTAGTTGGCAGAGCGTTGGGACCTTCACCGACTCGTTTGCCACCACCAGTGGGAGTCGCGAGGTCGAGGTTCTCGTGAACCGCGACGCCGTTCAGCCAGACCGTGAAGTTGGCGTTCGTGACTTTCTTACCTTCGGTGTCAAAGCGCGGGCCTCGGAACCAGATGTCATAGGTTTGCCACGACAGCGGCGGCAGGCACATGTTGAGGTTCGGCTTGACCTCACGGTACAGCGAGCCGCACTCGTTGAATTCTCCATCGAGACCGAAGGAATCGAGCACCTGCACTTCGTAGCGGCTTTGGACATAAATGCCGCTGTTGGCTCGTCCCTGGCCGGTTGCCTTTGGCATATAGGGAAGTCTGAATTCGAGATGCATGCGGAAGTCACCGTACGCGTCACGAGTTTCCGTGCCTTCTTTCAGCAGGCCATCTTCGGTCATCTGACCGTTGTTGAGTAGTTCGGTAGTCGTGCCGTCAAAGAGTGCGATGGCGTTGCCGGGCCGGCATGCTCCCAGAGTCGCGCTCTGTCGCGTGACAAAACCAGCGGTGCCGATCTGTCGTGCATAGTCGCCGACTGACTTAATGATGGCATGGCCATTCTGAATGGTGATCAGCTGCCGCTCGCCGGTCAGCTTCAGGATGTCTCCTTCACGAGTTCCCTGAAACTTCGAACGATCTCCTCCGACTGGCCAGCCATAACCTGGCAGTCCGCCTCGATACTCGACTGCGGAGAACTTTGCGTCGCCCATAGCGACAACCTGCAAACCGATCGACTCACATTGCCGGCAGTCGTTGATCGCCGAGCCCAGGTACTCACCCTGGAACTGATAGTCCGCGTCGTCTGTCGGGACCTCAGTCCACGTTCCAGGTTTGTTCTTATCGTCGGCACTGTGTGCATCCTGCGGGATCAGTAGTCCGAAGCAGAAAACAAAGAGAAGACCATATCGAAGCATCAGTATCTCCCGACGGTATGAAGGTCGCGTTGATTGTTGATCGTTGCCAGACTTCCCAGTTTCACACGGTTATCTGAGGAAGGCAACCGAGTCCTGAGCGGCAAGTCGTGTTGCGGAAACATCCTCGACCGCCGCGTGCTGAAGTTGGCGGAACCGACATAATCGCCAGTCGATGCGTGAATCCTGCGGTCTGGGAACATGTTCGAATCGATTTCCCGAAGGTCTTACATGGTGTCTTAAACCAGAGGAGACTCGGAAGAGGCACTCCGACAGCGTTTCGTCGATTTCGAGGAGATGTGACAGGCCGCATCTCGACGATTGTTCTTTCAGAGATGATTGCCAACCTTACGTTGTGCCAGCAGACTGACGTCAGCCTGGCGCAGGTGCTCAGCGAAAATTCCTGTCTCGATGGAAATCTCATGGCGAAGTGCGACGAAGGATATATCTGCGACGTCTGCGGAGGAGCCGTAGACGAAATCGTCGACAGCGATCTCTACCTTCGATTTGTCATCGGACAGGCCCAGGAGAGCGAGTTGACGAAGTCGGCTGAGCGGCACATTCGCTGTAACCCCGTGCAGGCTCAGTTCATTGTGCATGAGGACTTTGAGGCAGTGATCGTCGAAGGTCCGTTCGACAAGCGTTTGCTGGATCCGGAGCACGTCCGGCAACAGGAAGATTTGATCACTCGCGGCTGGTTGAGAATTCGCGAAGTCACCGGTGCAGGGCTGCCGGTTTCTGAATACCCACTGAAGCCGCCGCTGAAGCTCGATATGAGCAAACTCGCCGCCAATCGTGAGCGGGCGAAATCTGAGTCAGAAACCGAAGGATAGGGAAGCCGCATGCAGCCGTGGCAGGATCACAACCGGATTGCACACACTCAGATTCTGCTGAACTCGTATCGTCGATTTCTCGGAGCAGAACTGGTGTCGCGCGACGGTTCCGGAATGGAACAATCGCAGCTTCTGTTTGAAGCGGAATTCGTCGTGGTCTCGCACGCAACACAGGTTGATCCCATTCTGAATTATGGAAACCAGGCCGCGCTGAAATTGTGGGAGATGGATCTCGATACCCTGCTGCAAACGCCGTCACGTATGACGGCCGAGCCGGTTCATCGTGATGAGCGGGCTCGCCTGCTGGAACGAACGACGCGAGACGGTTTCGTCGACGACTATCGTGGCATTCGCGTCGCCAGTACCGGGCGACGGTTTCTGATCGAGAAGGCGATCGTCTGGAATCTGGTCAACGATGCCGGCGATCGGGTTGGTCAGGCGGCCACGTTTTCAGACTGGGTGTTTCTCGATGAGTGACTCCGAACAGCGGCCATCGCGAGTGACCACGGACCAGCAGGTGGAAAGCCCGGACTGGGAAGATCCGTTGCAGACGCCGGTGCAGTTTGTGCGTGGCGTTGGTCCCGTTCGGGCAAAGCTGTTGGAGAAGCTCGACATCCGTCTGGCGATCGATCTGCTCTACAACCCGCCACGCGACGTGCTGGACCTGAGCGATGTCCGTCAGCCGGATCAACTGGAAGCCGGCGTACAACAGAGCGTTTGCGGGTCGGTTGTCGATACCGAGTCGCGACTGACATCCAACGGGAAGACGATGTCGGCTGTCCTGATCCGCTGCGGTCGGGCATTTGTTCGTGGTGTCTGGTTCAATCAGCCGTGGGTTCTGAAAAAGTTTCAGCCGGACAATGTGGTGTTGTTTTCCGGCAAGCCAAAGCTGCATTCGGGCCGGTGGGAATTCAGCAACCCTCATACGCAGTGGCTGGAAGTCGATGACGCCTCCAGCGAAGACGGCCTGCCCGTCGCCGTGGTGCCGCGTTATGGCCTGACCGACGGCCTGAAGATGTACGAGATCCGCCGAGCCGTGAAAGCCGCCGTCGAGGATTACGTTGATCTGGTTCCGGAACTGCTCTCGTCGGAATGTTTGAAAGCCTGGCAACTGCTGGGGATTCGCGAGGCCATCACCAGACTGCATCTGCCGAAGTCGATGGACGAGTACCGCGCGGCATATCGCCGGCTGGTGTTTCAGGATCTGGTCGAGTTTCAACTGGCGATCGCGATGCGTCGCCGAGTCTGGTGGTCCGGCGTGCCCGCGCCAAAGATGCCGTGCAACGCGAAGATCGACAGCCGGATTCGGCGGTTATTTCCGTTCGAGATGACGACCGGACAGGATCAGGCTATCGCCGATATTGTTGCGGATATGAATGCCGGGCGACCGATGCACCGACTGCTGCAGGCCGATGTGGGAGCCGGCAAGACGGCGATCGCGATGTACGCGATTCTGGTCGCCATCGCGAACGGGCACCAGGCGGCGTTGATGACTCCGACAGAATTGTTGGCGACTCAGCACTGGCAGACGATCGACAAAGCTCTGGCACACAGTCGTGTCAAGCGGCTGATGCTGACAGGAAATCTGACCGCCAGTCAGCGAAAACACGCTCTGGAAGAAATCAAGTCCGGCGAGACACAACTGATCATCGGCACGCAGGCACTGATCCAGAAAGGCGTCGAGTTCTCAAACCTCGGACTGGTCGTCATCGATGAGCAGCACAAATTCGGAGTCGGGCAGCGAGCGAGTTTCTCGACCGGCAGCCAGACGCCGCATGTTCTGGTGATGACAGCAACACCCATTCCCCGCAGCCTGTGCCTCACTCAGTTTGGCGATCTGGATTTGACCACGATGTCAGACATGCCTCCCGGTCGGCAGCCGGTGAAGACCTTTCGAGTCTACAACGCGAACACCCGCAAACGGGCCTGGAAGTTCGTCCGGGAACGCCTGCAGGAAGGGCGACAGGTTTATGTCGTGTGCCCTCGAGTGGGCGAGGTCGACGAAAATGATCAGCAATTACAACTCATGTTTGATGATGAGTTGCCGCTTGAGTCTGAGTCGAAGTTAGCGGTCCCCGAGGAGATCACCGGTAGCGCTGAAGAGTTGTTCGCCGAACTGCAGGAGGGGGAACTGAAAGGCTTCAATGTCGGTATTGTACACGGTCGAATGAATGCTCAAGCCAAGGCCGACGCGATGGATTCGTTCCGCACTGGCGAGACTCAGGCACTCGTCTCGACAACGGTCATCGAGGTCGGTGTCGACGTTTCCAACGCGACGACAATGGTCATCCACCAGGCGGAACGGTTTGGCCTGTCGCAACTGCATCAGCTGCGAGGTCGCATTGGTCGCGGTCGTCATCAGGGGTTCTGCTTCCTGTTTTCCGATGCTTCAGCGACCGACGTCGTGAAACGACTGTCAGCCATGGAGAAGTACACCGACGGCTTCAAGATCGCCGAAGTCGACTTCGACCTGCGCGGTCCCGGCGACATTCTGGGCTCGCGGCAGCATGGGGCATTGCCTCTGCGATTTGGACATCTCATCAAGGATCGAAAGCTGGTCGAAGAAACCCGACAGGCGGCTGTCGAGCTCGTGAAGTCGGGACAGTTTGACGGCCCGCTGCTGGCGCCGTTGAAGTCTGCTGTGCTGGACCGCTTCGCGGAGCTGATGGACCTGCCGAGAAGTGGTTAAGGATGCGGCCACTCATGAATTCCCGATTCTAAACAACGCTTCGTCATTCCCGCGAAGGCGGGAACCCAGCGAATATCAACAGTGCAATCAGATAACACTGGGTGCCCGCCTGCGCGGGCATGACGTGTCAGAAAGACGCGCAAGCTTTGACAACCGATAAATTACTTCAAGCGAATTCCGTTATCGTGACGCTGCCGCGAGAGTCTCCGTGTCGCTCGTCATTCCCGGAGTGCCCCTGCTATTCTGCGATTCGACGAATCAACCACCCCGTACGGAAAGTGCTATGGCAAAGCTCGATACCCTCGGAATCACGGTGCTGGGCGACTTCATTCTCAGCGAAGGCGTTGAAGCGATCATCGAGAACCTGTTGCGAATCGGAACGACGGCCGTCGCTGTGAATCCGACCGTCACCGCCGCTGCCGACGAAGACACGGGCAGCTTTCAACCGCCCATCGACGCAGGCAGCAGTCCGCGAGTTTTCGATCGGCCCTTATTCGGCAAACACTCACTGTGGGTACGAGGCGGAGTCAGCTATCAGCCTCGCGAAGAGTTCTACAAAGACTCCGCCTACCGACCACGCCAAACCAACGATCTGACCGAACTGCACGGAGCGATCATCGGTCAGTTCATCGATCGTGCCGTCGAATCCGGATTGAAGGTCTACTTTCAGATCGGAGCGGTACAGCCATCGGGACTTCGCGATGAGGATCGGCCTCGACTTCCCGACGGGACGATCCCATCAAACCGAATGGCCGATACGGCGAGTCTCGCCAGCGAAGCCGTACGATCCTACAACCGAGCGTACATCAAAGATTTGCTCGAAGAGTATCCCAACGTGACGGGCTTTCGACCCGACTGGCCAGAGTATCCGTGTTACACGCTGGGCGAAGTGTTCCAGGATTTTGGCCAGCACGTTGCGAAGTGGGCCGCGAATCGCGACTTCGATTTCGAGAGCATTCGCGCCTCGGCGAGTGAGCTGTGGAATCTGCTGCATAGCACAGCCACGGGTCGCTCTTTGAACAATGCAGATTTCGATCGAGACTGGACGTTGTCGGGCGAACGTCCCGAGTGGGTGCGCGAATGGCGACGGCTGAAAGCGGCGTTGTCTGTCGACTGCCTGCAACACTGGCGGGATGCGATCAACGCAGCGGGCGGGAAGGACAAAGAATTGTCGGCGAACGCGTTCATGCCGACTTATTCGACGGTGACTGGTTTTGACTTTGCAGGAGCCGCGAAAATCTGCGATGCCGTTTCGCCGAAGCTCTACACGATGCACTGGTCTCTGATGGTGAAGTTCTGGGCCGACCCGATCCTCGCCGCGAATCCTCAGTTGAGTGAAGCATCTGTCGTTCGTGCGCTGGTGCGATTCATGGAAATTGAAGACGACGGCACCGGCGGCGCAAGCGTCTCGGACTATGGATACCCCGCTCCGGACGAACCACACCCGATCGCCAGCGGTCCGCAGTCGCGAAAGCTTCGCGAAGTCGTCGCGGAAGTCGACCATGCCTGCCTGGTAACACCACTCGTACACGGTTACGGACCGCTCGACGATTTTACGCGACGGCTGGAACTGGTGACTCAGTGCGATGCAGTGTCCGGACTCTGGATCAACCGCTACGGATACCTCAGCGACGACAAGCTGGCGGCCATCCGGGACACGATGCAGTAGCGAGTGATCCATCACTTCGGATCTGACTGCGGCGTCATGTTCCGTTCCTGTCAAGTTGCTCACCCTCGTCATACTGGCACGCAATGTCTCCTCTTCCGGGTTATCACGGTCGCTGTTTGAGAGTCGACCTGTCGAACCGGTCGAGCGATGTGATGGAGATCCCGAATGACGTGCTGAAAGACTTCGTCGGCGGGTCTGGTCTCGGGACGTGGCTGCTGCTGGAACATTGTCCGGACGGAGTGGCCCCGCTGGCTCCGGAATCTCCGCTGCTGTTTGTATTCAGCCCGCTGGTCGGAAGCCCGCTGACAACGTCGGCAAAGTTCGCAGTGTTGTCGAAGTCGCCGCTGACTCAACGGATCAATGACTCGCTGTCGTCTTCAGCGTTTGCGATCGCCGGCAAGAAGTGCGGATACGACGCCATCCTGATTCACGGTGCCGCTGAAACTCCCACGTGTGTCGTGGTTGAGGACTCAGTGATTCGATTTGAAAGTGCTGATGAAGTCTGGGGGAAGTCCAGTGGCGACGCCGAGCGAATTCTCGGAGCACGACTTGGTCGAGGATTTCGGATCGCGGCGATCGGTCCGGCTGGAGAAAACCTGGTCCGTTACGCAACGGTTTCACACGACGGTCGCCATGCTGGTCGAGGTGGACTCGGTGCGGTGATGGGCTCGAAGCAGTTGAAAGCGCTGGCCGTGCGGGGAACGCAGTTACCGGAGTTCGCGTTTCCGGATGAGCTGGTCGCGTACAGTCGTGAGCTGTCCCGGAAATCGTTTGGACCTGCGACCGAGAAATACCGCGAACTTGGCACCATGAGCAACCTGCTCACGTTCAATCGGCTTGGGACATTGCCGACGCGTAATTTTCAGGCCGGTTCGTTTGCCGAAGCCGAACAGCTTTCGCCCGAGATAATGGGTCAGACTCACGCGCGCACGCGCGCGTCGTGTGCGGCCTGCACAATCGGGTGCGAGCACATTTTTCACTCCGCTGGCGGATCTTCTTCGGGCGAGTCGGTCGGAGTTCGGATGGAGTACGAAAACCTGTTCGCTCTCGGCCCGCTGTGTGGCATCTCTGACGCAGACACCGTTCTGACCGCGTCACGGCTGTGTGATGACCTCGGTCTGGACACGATCAGTGCGGGAGGGACGATTGCCTTTGCGATGGAGTGTGTCCAGCGCGGATTGCTGGACGAGCCTGAGCTGCAGTTTGGCAACAGCGACGCACTACTCAGCACGCTGCAGAAGATCGGCTCTCGTGAAGGGATTGGAGACCTGCTGGCGGAAGGAACACGCATCGCCTCTCAGCGGATCGGTCAGGGGTCAGAAGTGTTCGCCGCGCACGTGAAGGGACTCGAACTTCCAGGGTACGAACCACGAGCCCTTCAGACGATGGCGCTCGGGTTTGCGGTCGGGTCGCGAGGTGCCGATCACAATCGATCCGGAGCCTATCAGGTCGACTTTTCCGACCAGGTCGACCGGTTCAACATTGGTTCCTCGGCCGTGCCGCTGGCCATCGAAACCGAAGATGAAGCCGCGCTGATGGACTCGCTGATTCTATGCAAATTTCTGCGAGGCGTCTTTGAAGACCGGTTTTCGGCGATGGGCGAAATGCTGCGACTCGTGACGGGAATCGATCGCTCGGTCGACGATCTGCGTGAGACTGCCAGGCGGATTGTCACCGCAAAAAAACAGTTCAACATTCGGCAGGGATGGACGCCTGCAGAAGACTGTTTGCCGGATCGCTTTACGGAGCACTCGCTGCCCAACGACGAAACCGGACCGGCAGTGCTGAACCGCTCGAAGCTGCAGAGCATGATTGCCGAGTACAACTCGGCCAGAGGCTGGACGTCTGACGGTTGGATCCCGGCAACGAGATAACAGTTGGCAAACAAAAAGGACGCGAAGATGACGGTCGTCTCTCCGCGTCCTCACTGGGCTCTGTGCGATCTCTGCGTTCCAACTCGTTTCGTGAGTCTGTCTGCAGAAACGATCTACTTCAGTTCTTTGATCCGAATGTTCTTCCAGGAAACATCGAACGGTCCGTCACCCTTTTTGATGCCGTGAACCTGCAGCCCGATGAAGCCAGTCGGATGAGTTTTGAATATCTCTTCGTCAGTCAGGTCCGCGATCGCTTCGCCGTTGATCCATGTCTGGATGTGAGCACCTTTGGCGACGATGCGGAACTTATTCCAGTCGCCGTCTTTCATCACTTTATGAGGCTTCAGACGCTCCTGCGGCGTCAACCAGCCGCGACCGGTCGCTTCTCCATAGATGTAGCCGGCTTCTGCACCGTTAGCTCCGCTCGCTTCGATTTCGCACTGCGGACCGTAAACGCGACCGAACTGTTCGTTCTTATTCTTGCCGTCAGTCTCTTTGGTCTTCGATCGAATCTGGCAGCCTGAATTCAGACTGTTGTGAACTTTGACTTCAAACTCGAGTTCGAAGTCGCCGTACTCCTTGTCCGAGCACAGGAACGAATTCGGGCTGCCCTCGCTCGTCGTGCCGTGAATTGTTCCGTCAGTGACCTCGTACTTCGCGGTGCCGTTTTTCTGCGTCCAGCCGTTCAGCGTTTTGCCATCAAACAGGGATGCCCAGCCATCACCGTCTGCCGCACTTCCGGAAGAAAATGTCGTCGCGGAGATCGCCAGTGCGATCAGAAATGCAGTTCGTCTCATCGTAGATTCCTCTCAGTAGGATGTGTGTTTCGTAAAAGTCGACGCCCGGATGCAAGGGGTCGTCGGTTGCCATCCACCGCGATCGAAAAAAAACTCGATTCGGTCGATCCCTCGTTGACGAGCGTTAGATCACCGGCGTGATTCGGTTCGGCCAGCGGACGCTGTATAGCTCCCCAGGAGACAGAATACTCGGTCGGATACGCCGTCTGAAGCCGGTCGACTGGTTTTCAGGGGACCGCGAGACAGTTTTGGACGGAAAAGTCCGAGTCGAGCGGTCGACCGGTATCAGATCATTCCATGTGGGACCGAGTACCTCTTGCACTGTTCGTCAGAAATCGCGATGTTCCCCGCGCGGGTCGTGTCGAGCAAGGAGGCTCGGCGCGATTCGCATCTCTGGAACTGTGATCTGCCAGGAAACTGAAACGCTTCCGATCCAGTTCACGTGTTCGTGTAGAAGTCCAATCGCCGACTCGCATGATTCGCTCAGGCCGGAGTGAACGAGATTCGCCCGAGCACAGAGCGATCACCATTTTCCGGGACGTATTCCATCAACGCGTTCTGAAGTCGTCGTCAGATTCGCGGTCTTCAGCAGTCCTTCTCGTGCCACATCCAGCGCCGACTGCCTGCATGGCTTCGCACGACGCGTGACACGATTGAATTTGAAACCGCAGGCAGTAGCATCAGCGGTTTGCCCCCGACTTGTCGGGGGTATTTTTCGTTTCTGGTGGCCGGATTCTGCAGGATGCGTGCTCGGCCTGTTTTCCGACACAGCTGCGGACAGTCGCAGCTGCGGCGAAAGATCGCAAACATGACGGCATCGTCACAAGCTGCTTCCACAAGCTCCTCTGCGTCTCAGGGCGGAATGGATCTGTCGGGAGAAGACCAGATTCTGGTACTCGACTTCGGTGGCCAGACCGCGCAGTTGATCGCTCGACGCGTCCGGGAAGAGAACGTCTTCTGTCAGCTTGTTCGTCACAATCTGACGGCTGACCGGATTCGAGAGATCAATCCGAAGGGCATCATTCTGTCCGGTAGCCCGGCCAGTGTGTACGGCGAAAACGCACCTCAGCCGGATCCGGAAATTTTCGAGCTGGGCATCCCCGTGCTGGGGATCTGTTACGGAATGCAGCTCGCCTGCCGTTCGCAGGGCAGCCACGTGACGGCCGGCAAGTCGCGGGAATTCGGGCTCGCGATGTGTAACGCTAAAGGTGACAACGCTCTGTTTAATGGAATCCCAGGCGAGACCCGTGTCTGGATGAGTCACGGCGATCAGGTCGAAAATCTCAGCGAGTCGTTCCACTCGATCGCGACGACCGAGACCTGTCCTCACGCCGCTGTTCAGCACAAGTCCAAAGAGATTTACGGACTGCAGTTTCATCCCGAAGTGACACACACCGAACTCGGCGGGCGACTGCTCAGGAATTTCGTTCGAGACATTTGCGGCTGCGCAGGCACGTGGCGGATTGAATCGCTGATCGAGCGGGAAACTGCAGCCATTCGCGAACGAGTCGGCAATTCCCGTGTGATCTGCGGGCTGTCCGGTGGAGTGGATTCGTCGGTCGTCGCGGCATTGCTTTACAAGGCGATCGGCGACCAGCTTTCCTGCATCTTTGTCGACAATGGACTCCTGCGAAAAGGTGAAGCCGAGCAGGTGCGGGAACACTTTGGCGATCACTTCAAAACCGACCTGCACGTGTCGGACGCGCGCAAATTGTTTCTCGACGAACTGGCCGGCGTGACCGACCCTCAGGCGAAACGGAAGATAATTGGTCGACTCTTTAT
>JAQBWV010000192.1 GCA_027624335.1 Planctomycetota bacterium | reverse complement strand
GCCATTGGAAGTGGTCGAGCCGATAATCTGACCGGATTTCAGACCGCCACCGCTAAGCACCGCGTGCATTGCTTTCGGCCAGTGACCGCGACCAGCGTTGGCATCAATTCTCGGCGCACGTCCGAATTCACCAAAAGCGGCAACGAGCACTCGATCCCGCTGACCGCGTGCATCCAGATCTGCGATCAGCGTGGACAGAGCCTGGTCATACGCTGGCAGTCGTTTACGGAGATTCGATTCGATTTTGTAATGATCGTCCCACCAGTCGACGTCTTTTTCATAAAGGTTGATTGTGACGAACGAAACACCAGACTCGACCAGCCTCCGCGCCAGCAACGCTGACTGCCCGTAAGCATGTCGACCGTAACGATCGCGAAGCGGCTCGGGTTCCTGTGACAGGTCAAAGGCCTCGCGTGCCTGCGAACCGCAGACCAGTTCAAACGACTGCTGCTGCACGTCGTCGAGGTCGGCGAACTGCGGCAGCGAGGTTGTGTTCCGGTGCAGTTGATCGAGCGCTCCGAACAGTTCCCGCCGATCCTGCACGCGACCGACGTTGATCTCAGTCGGTAGTGCGAAGTTCGGTGGGCGGTAGTTGCCCAGGCTCGGATCGCCGCCGGCATCAAGCGCGTTGTGCCGGGAACTCAGAAACGCCGCGTGCTCATAAAAACCCAGATGACGCCGATAGTCCTCGGGAATGCAGACGTACGGCGGCATTGCACTTGCGGCGGCCGTCCGAAACCAGGAAACGATCGAGCCCTGGCTCGGATTCTGTTGGCCTTTCTGACGAGCATTCAGCAGCGGATATCCTGTTTGCAGCCAATGCGTCGCGTCGTCGTGTACGGAAAGGTCGTGCGTGATCGACCGGATCACGGAAAGCTTGTCAGCGATCGCGGCGTGGCGAGGCATCAGGTCACAGACGCTTAAGCCGGGAAGGTTGGTTTCGATCGGCGAAAACGGGCCGCGCACCTCTGCCGGCTGATCCGGTTTCATATCATACATATCGACGTGCGACGGTCCTCCGGCCATGAAGAACAGGATGATCGACACGTCCTTTCGAACCGGATCTGACGACTGTTCACTCGCAGACAGCAGCTGCGGTAACGTCAGACCCAGCGGTGGCAGTGCTCCCAGCGTCAGAAACGATCGTCGATCCAGTGACGACGCCGCAGGAACTACATTGCCTCGTAGAGTCAGCATGCGAATTCGTTCCCCGTTCCTGCAGGAAATTCGTGATGATTTCTTTTGACCGATTCCGTTGACCAGATCAACAGCGTGCGTAGCAACGATGTGGTTTCTCAAGGCCTGCGATTATTCAACTGACGGAATTCATCTGTTTGGCGTTGTGCCGGACCATTGTGTTCAACGAATCCAAATCATTCCATGCCGAAACTCACACTCCAGCCTGCGGCCCGCGTCAGTCAGCTACCGCCACGGTCCGACTCGTCTCTGCCGCGGAGTATATGGCGAAAACAGTTCGAAGGGCTCTCAGGCTGTGGGCGGCACTGATCGGAGGATCCGACATCTCGGCGCAGGACCTGACTGCAGCCTGAACAAATGGTGTATAACCGCGAGGCTCTTTCGAGCCGCCCCATGTCTGCACCTGCCCTGGCTTCTCGCCTCTGGTCGAGTACCAGCTGAGTGGTTCGTCTTTCGTCGGCTCCAGATGTAACCAGCCGGCTGAACCCCACAGCTTGATGTGCGAGTGATAACCTCGGTCCAGGTAGTAGCCGGACGTCATCGTCCCCAGCATGCCGTTATCAAACTTCAGCGACGCGGCGGCTGAGTCCTCAACATCAATCGGCTGTCCCCCGACGTTCGCCGTGAATCCGGCAACCGTGTCGATACTCGCCCCGGTGATGTGCATTGCCAGATCAAGCCAGTGAATACCGAGCCAGATCAAGTGCCCGCCTCCGGCACGCTGCTTCTGCGCGAACCATTGCTGGTGATAGCTCGGTCGAGTCAGTCTGGTCTGGTCCGCGACGAGGTGCATTTCCAGACCGTAGAGCTTCCCTAGCCGCCCGGTTTTAACCAGCCGCCTGGCCGCCACGATCTCAGGATTGAGCCGATTCGCCAGCGCGAGCATCAGGTAGCAATGTTTCTGATCGGCTTTCACAACCAGCGGAGCGAAGTCTTCGGCGCGAATACATGAAGGCTTCTCGGCGAAGACATGACAGCCGGTTTCCAGCACAGCGTCGATGATGGGCGGCGCCAGTCCAGCTTCCATCGTCACCACCGCTAACTGAGGCCGCTCGGTCTTCAGTAACTCGTTCACGTCGCGGTACGAGTTGGACAGCTTATCCTTGAGTACTCGTTTCGCGTCAGCCTCATAACGTCCGTCGGGATCGCCAAGTACGACAGACAAGCATTCGTCTGTCGCCGCCAGCGCGCTCAGGTAAGAACTCACGTGAGCACCGCCAGCATGAGTCAGCAACGCGACCTTGATCTGTTTCGGCATTCGATTGTCCCTTTTTCGAGTCTGGACTAACCGCCGAGCAGAAATGATCGAGGTCAGTCCGCTCGCCAGACGCAGACATGTCACAGACGTTCTCTGGAGCAATCTGTCGCGACCGACCCAAGATAACAACACAGAGAACGCCAGCCGATAGACGGTGGCGGCGTCCCCAACTCACGGAGTTGAACATTGCTATCGGGAACGGACAGATCGTATCATCGGCAATCGATCCGCTGCTTTTGGCTCTTTGACGCCGACACAATACTCCTCACCTGAAGTGCTTCCCACCTCCCAATCCCTCCTGTTGTCGCGAGTTGATCATGTTCAGAATTAATGCTGGCAAAACGGCTTCGTACTGTGACGGCTTCAGCCGACGGAGTTTTCTGCAGGTCGGTATGGCTGGCCTGGGAAGTATCGGCGTGCCGGATCTTCTGCGAGCGAAAGAGGCGACCGCTCAAGCACAACGCAAAGACACATCGGTAATTCTGATCTGGCTCGACGGTGGACCAAGTCAGCACGACACGTACGATCCAAAACCGGATGCACCTCCGGAATACTCGGGAATCTGGCGACCGATCCACACCAGTGTGCCAGGGATGGACATCACCGAGATGTTCCCGCTGCAGGCCAGACTTGCTGATCGTTTTTCACTCATCCGCTCGATGCATCACAACACCGGCGACCATTTCACGGGTGGCCACTGGATGCTGACGGGATATGGCGGAGTCAGCGGCGCGATGAATGCCGGCAAGTCTCCGTTCTTCGGAGCGATTGCGACTCGCATGACCGGCGCCCGACATCCCGGCATGCCAGCGAATGTCGGAGTCCCTTATCCCATGAGTATCGGTCTGCGGCCAGGCTATTTCAGCGCGAACTACGTCGGTCGTCAGTTCGACCCGTTCGACGTCGGTAGCGATCCGAGTTCAGCCGCGTACAAGGTGGAGAATCTCAACCTTGCCAAAGACCTGACCATCAACCGGTTGGATGATCGTCGCAGTCTGCTCGCAGCGTTCGACACGCTGCGGCGGGAAGCGGATCAGTCGGGCATGATCGATGCTATGGATCGCTTTGAACGACAGGCGTATGACCTTGTCGCCGGATCCCGGGCTCGAGCGGCGTTTGATATTTCAACAGAAGACCCGCGACTGCGAGACCGCTACGGTCGCAACACCTGGGGGCAAAGTACGCTGCTGGCTCGACGTCTGGTCGAGGCCGGGTCGACGTTCGTGACTTGCCATTTCGGCGGCTGGGACAGTCACTGGAATCATCAGGGCACGATGGAACGACACCTGCCTCGCGTCGACATGGCAGTCAGCTCGTTGTTCGAGGATCTTGAAAATCGCGGGATGCTTGACCGAACCCTCGTGATGGTGATGGGCGAGTTTGGTCGCACGCCGCGAATGAACGACGGCGGCAACGGCGGCCCACCACTCAGCCAGGGTACTCCGGGACGCGACCACTGGGGGAACGTTCTATCGGTGTTGATCGGCGGCGGCGGTGTCAAAGGCGGAAAGGTGGTTGGCTCAAGCAACCGTCTGGGTGAAGTGCCGCAGGATCGACCAACGCGACCCGGCGATCTGCACCACACCGTGTTCAAGGTGCTGGGAGTTGATCCAGACATCTCGTTCATCAATCACGCCGGTCGTCCGGTCCCCGCGATCGATCACGGAGCTGTAATCAGCGAGCTGATCTGACCGAGCAGTGACGACTTCACGCGGGCGGCTGATGGCATACCCAACCATCGCCAATGGTGAACAGCATTCGAAGTCTGACATTTCGGGATACTGGCTAACGAACGCTTTCCCCATTTAGAAACAGCGTTTCCGTCAATTTGCACTTTCGCTTGGTCCAGGGTTTCGGCAATGAGGATTCACATCACAATCCAGCACCTGACTCGGCCCGCAACGTTGTTCATGGTTCTGGTCGCGGCATCGTGGTGTGGTTCGCTGTGCGAGATTGCAATCGCGAATGACAGGCCGAATGTCGTATTTGTTCTGGCCGACGATCTTGGCTGGTCCGAGTTGGGCTGTTACGGCAACGGATTTAATGAGACGCCGCAGCTTGATCAACTCGCCGAGCACGGCATGCGATTCACACAGGCCTACGCGGCTGCGCCGGTGTGCTCTCCGTATCGAGCCGCGTTGTTGACAGGTCAGCACCCTGCTCGCGTGGGGATTCTTGATTACCTCCGACCGAACTCAGCGAACGCTCTGTCGATCGACCAGGCCACGCTCGCTGAGATGTTTCAGCGCAGCGGGTATCAGACAGGGATGGTCGGTAAATGGCATCTGACCGGATACGAATATCACGGCGCCGAACATGAGGTCAGACCTCGCGAACACGGATTCGCGTGGGACATCGCCCGCGAAGTCAAGGGCGTCGGAAACGGTGCCAACTTCTGGCCATACGTCTTTCGAGAACAAGGCATTCGCTGGACCGACATCTCGAACAATCGACTTGGCGACAATGAATTTCTGACCGACCGAATGAATCTTGAAGCGGTCGAGTTTATCGAGCGAAACAGAAATCAGCCGTTCTTTCTCTATCTCAGTCATTACGCGCCGCACAGCATCCTGAACGGGAAGCCGGAACTGGTTGAGAAGTATCGCAGGAAGCACCCGCCGGGGAAAAGCACCAGGGAGCGTTGCCATCTTTGTGAGGATCACGGCCAGCCGGGAGACTCCTTGAACCACTGGGCGGCAGACCACAATCCACATCTCGCGGCGATGCTGGAAAGTATCGACGACGGGATTGGCATGATTGCCAGCAAGCTCGAAGAACTGGGCCTGGCAGAAAATACCATCTTCATCTTCAGCAGCGACAATGGCGGAGAAACAAACGTCACTTCAAACTCGTCGCTGCGAGGCGGCAAGAGTCAGCTCTATGAGGGTGGTATTCGAGTGCCTCTGATCGTCCGCTGGCCGGGCCAGGTGCCAGCACACTCCGCCTGTAGTAAGCCGACAATGAATGTCGACTTCTATCCAACTCTGCTGGATGCCGCGCGAATCGAACGCGACCCTCGTCAAACGCTCGACGGTGTTTCGATGCTGGCGACCTGGAAGTCTCCAGAGACGGAGACAGACCGAACCACGATGTGCTGGCACTATCCACTGGATAGTCCCCATTTTCTGGGAGGAGAATCGTCCGGAGCAATCCGCGACGGCGACTGGAAGCTGATCGAATTCTTTGAGACCGGCACGACGGAGCTTTACTCACTGGCCAATGACAGATCCGAGCAACGGAATATCGCGACAGAGAAACCCGAACAGGTCGTCGCATTGAAAGCGAAGCTCGCCGCGTGGCGGGAGGAAGTCGGAGCGATCATCCCATCGCCGCCATTACTCACAAGCCCTCGGCAGTTGTACTTCGCCGATCACTTCTCGACGGGACAGGTCAGCGAACGGTGGTTCTTCTCGAAGGACTGGTCCGTGGAAAACGGCATCCTGCTGCGAGGCGATGCCGGTTCTGACACGACTCGCATCTTCCTGAAGGATGCACAGTATCGCGACGTCATGATCCGCTTCGACTTTCAGTTGAAGAAGGCTCAGGACATCCGGCTCATTACCGGCAGCTCGGGCCACTACAACGCTGTTGTTCACATTCGGCGAGACCATTTCTACCTGCAGACGGCGCTCGATGAGTCGGGACCGTACTTCAGTTACCGGCATGGCGAGTGTGCGTACAACTTCGAACCGAATCGCTGGTACACGATGACGGTTGAGTTCATCGGCGATCAACTGGTCGCACACATTGACCGCGACCATCTTGCTTACGCACAGCATCCAATACTCGATAAGGAACGAAGCTACTTTGCGTTTCAGGTCGATGACTCAGCCGCTGCGTTCGACAACGTGCAGATTCTGAAAGCGACCAGACATTCGCAGCAGGCAGCGAATCTGGAGCATATTCGGTCAGTCGCCAATCAGCATCCGGTTCAGAAGTCGCTCCAGAAGCAATTCGACATTCAGAAGACCAACGCTCACGAATGGCTGTACCAGCGGCACGAGGCCTACCGAAAACTCGTTCAACAGGTCGACGCGCTGGACGAAAAGAACAAGCAGCTCTTTCCCGACATCTTTCGATCGCACAAGGAGTTTCAGCACGAAATCTCAGTCTTACGAAAGCAACTCCACAGAGATGACCCCATGTATAAAGAGAAACTGTTTGCCACCTATCGCGCTGATCGGGCCATCGAAGCGTTCCTGGCGGCTCAGCAACCTGATGTAGCTGAGCTGCCCGGCAGTCGTCGCGCTCGCGAACTTGAACGTCTGAGAAAGCGATTCTCGAAACACCCGGAGTACCTGGAACTCGTCGCCGTCCGCGACGCGGCGCAGGAACGGCTCGAACAATCGTACCCGCAGTTGTTCTTGACCAACGAGCAGATCACACAGCTCAGAAACGAACGTCGCGACGCGGCAAAAGAGGATCCGGCCTTCAAGCGGCTCATTGACGAACGAGCTGCAGCGTATCGAGTACAGCAGGCGTACCTGTTCGACAATGACTCGCGATTGGCTGAGCTGCAGTCATTACTTGAGCAGAAACAGGACTGATGCGGAGCTGAGTCAGTCAGACAGCGAACAAAGTCGGAAGGCGGATGTGGCCGAGTTCCACTTAAGTTCGGGTCGATCAGCGTTGGAATCGACCATGCAGCTTTCGAGCATTCGGGCCGCTAGATTGCCTTTGCACAGTTGTCTCCAAAGAAGATAGCCGGTCGTCAATCTCGGATTGATGTCGACGATCACTGGTTCAGATTCCAGCTTGCATTCGGGGTTGTGAGGAATCAGCAGATCAAAGCCGACGTATCCACGCAGTCCTGAAATGACGTTGCAGCATCGTCGGACGACATGCTCCACTCGATCTGACATGGCCCGATCCAGTTGCCCTGGAAAGTCAGCACCCTCGTAACGGAATCGACTATCGTCGGAGACAATCTGCTGACAGGGAGGCAGCACATCGACGTGTCCAGCCTGAACGGCCCTGCCAGGCTCTGCCGTAACGATCGCCGCACAGGACACGGAAAGACCGTCGATGAAGGGCTGTCGCACAAATTGAAAGTCAGCGCCGGCGCGCTGAAGTTGCCGCGATATCCGGGTCAGTTGACGAGGATTATCGATTTGGAATGTCAGCGTGGAGCCAGCGCCGTCGCGAGGTTTGACAACGCAGGGAAACTCCAGCTCTCGTTCCAGGTCACCAACGTCACGGTCTTCCGTTTCGAACGGTTCGGTCGGCACCGTGAGGATGCCCTCATCCGCAAGGAAGGCAGCGAGAGTCAGTTTATCGCTGCACTGCCTGGTGGCCTCGAGGCTGCAGCCAATCAAAAGCGTCCGTGCCGAAGCTGTTTCGACTCTGGCCGCAAGGACGCTGTGAAATTCCGGAGCGATCACGAACGCGGCATCGCACTCCTCACACAGACGTCTGAACTGTCGCTCTTCATCTGTTGGCGACAAGACGATTGTCGGTGATAGGCCCGCCATGCCGCCGAGGGGAAACTCTCCCAGTCGCGCGTCCCAGGTTGTCACGACACGCACATCCTGGACACGCAGCAGGTCCTGCAGCAGCGACAGCAACATCGCCCGGCCTTCGACAGCCAGCGAACCATCGAGGGCTGCCTCTGGCCAGGCACCGCCGCACATGTACTCGGAAACGAAAATCCGCATGGTCGATCCTAAGAGACTGCGAAGAAACGAGTTCCCGGATTCTGGCAGGGCCGGTTCCCACCGGCCGATAGAAACCTGGTGTCGGCAGATTCCAATGGCGGTGGGAAATAATTGCTTCCGTGTCCGTCAGGGAAAGCTGCTCAGAGTTCGCGGCGAGCCAGTTCGAGATCGTGATCAACCATCATTCGAGCCAGTTCTTCGAAGCTGACCTTCGGCTGCCAGCCAAGACTTTCACGAGCCTTAGTCGCATCGCCGCACAACACGTCGACCTCAGCGGGCCGAAAGAGCGTTTCGTCGGTTTCGACAAAATCGTTCCAGTCGAGTTCGACATGATCGAAGGCGACGTCGAGAAAATCGCGAACGGAGTGAACTTTGCCAGTTGCAATGACGAAGTCTTCAGGAATCTCCTGCTGAAGCATAAGCCACATGGCCTCGACGAAGTCTCCAGCGAATCCCCAGTCACGGAGAGCGTCGATGTTGCCAAGACTCAACCTGGCCTGCAGCCCCAGTTTGATTCGAGCGACCGCTTTCGAAATCTTGCGTGTAACAAATGCTTCGCCGCGCCTGGGCGATTCATGGTTAAACAGAATTCCGTTCACCGCAAACATGTCGTACGACTCGCGATAATTGATCGTCTGCCAGTAGGCAAAGACTTTGGCACACGCATAAGGACTGCGAGGGTAGAACGGTGTTCGTTCTGTTTGCGGTGTCTCCACCACCTTCCCGAACATTTCACTGGATGACGCCTGATAGAACCGGACCTGCTGCCCCGAGCGTTGCTGATACTCGTGAATCGCAACGAGCATTCGCAGCGTACCCACACCCGTCACATCGGCGGTGTAAACGGGTAGGTCAAATGAAAGTCGGACGTGACTCTGCGCACCAAGATTGTAGACCTCGTGCGGTTTCGACCGATCCATGATCTGCCCGAGGTTCGAGCCATCAGACAGGTCCGCATAATAGAGTCGGTCGCCAGCCTCACCGATTCCCGGCGAGCGGCAGGGAATGACACCAAAGACCTCGTAACCGCGTGTCTGCAGAAACTTCGTCAGGTAGTAGCCATCCTGGCCAGAGATGCCGGTGATGAGTGCTCGACGTGGGTTTGTGTCAGCCATGTTGGGTAGCGTCAGCCATGATGTGGAAATTGTTGTACATTGTCGTCGAATCTGGCGTCTTTAACTGTTGTTTCCGACAGAATCTGGTTCGCTCATTCATCCGCTGAGTATCGCGGCTGGCCGCTCCAGCCAAGCTTGTTCTGCAGGACACTGTAGTAATTGTGTCCCGCCAATCGAACCAGCTTGAACGTTACGGCGGCTTTACCGAAGTCCACGCGGTCGCCGACCCGAAACGGTACCCGAATCTGCCCGTCGATCACGAGCACGACTTCAGTGCGAGCCGACGGAAGCTCAAGACGGTATCGACGATTGGCGTCGTCGACCAATGCTCGATTCGAAAGTGTGTGTGGGCAGATCGGAGTGATCGCGAATACCTGCAGATCCTGCCGAATAGCAGGCCCGCCAGCGGAGAGACTGTGGGCCGTCGATCCGACCGGCGTGCTAATGATCAAACCGTCGCAACTGTAGGTGGTGACTGGAGCGTCATCGATGCTCAACGCTATTTCAACCATCTGCAGCGTCGCTTCCGCACTGACAGCGGCTTCGTTGACTCCCAGCCAGGACTCCGATTCGCCCGTTGGTCGAGTGATAGTGCATTGAAACATCAGATGCTCGACCACGTCGAAACTGCCAGTGCGAATCTCGTCAAAACGCCGTCTGAACTGATCCTGCGTCAAATCTGCCAGAAACCCTAGTCTTCCCAGGTTTACGCCAATAATTGGTAGTTGCCGTTGCCCAAATTGACGGCAGGCTCGAATGATCGCACCGTCACCGCCGAGAACCACGGCCACCTCTGAACCATCGATCGTCGCCGGATCCAAATCCTCGATCACAGCAACCGTCAGAAGTTCGGTGTCGGGGTGAGCATGGAGAAACTGCCTCAGATTGTCAGCCGCGCGGTCAATTCGCTCACTACTGTCTCGTTTGAGCAGGATCAGTCGTAAAGGATTGATGTCCATTCGGTGAAATCCGAAATAGTTCTGAGAGCAGCAATGACGACGCTCGACCACTGCGGGCATTCTGCCGGTATCTCGTTTCACCTTCCAGCCTTGAACCGAGCAATCAAGCCGCGTTTGGCAATTGAGACCGAGAACAACCGAAACCTGCGGATACGGCAGTCTTCAGGTACTGGAGCGACTGCGCACTCCGGCGTGGCATGCGGCAAAGGAGAATCACAAAACCTGCACCTATCACCACGTTTTGCCTCAGGATTGTTGGCAGACTTTGACGATGGTGCTGATTGTGCAGGAGTCCCCACATTCTGCGCGCTCTGAATTCGTGTTTCCCCTCCAATTCAGAGTCTAGTGTTCCAGTCAGGATTGCCTCATCACGAGGGCGTCAGGTTATGTCGATATTGAGGCATATCCTAACGAGTATGGCGATACTTGCAGTCATTGGGCTGCCAGTGGAGACCGTATTCGCCCAGGTTCTGAAAGGTGTGCAGCAAGCCCCAGGAACAGGCCACGCTGCCAGGGGAGCGAACTATTTCACGATCCTGGGCCACATCCGTCGACCAAATTCATACGAGCTGCCGACCTCGTCACCGTCACTTGTGAGTTTTGTGAAGTTTACCGGAGATCTTACTCGGACAGCATCCGGAAACATTCGCATCGTCCGGGACGGGCGAGTTCTGCAGTCAACCTTCTACACAGACAATTCGACGCTCAGGTTGTCGCCCGGTGACATCGTTATCGTGGACGGGCGAGTCGGACAGGGGCGGATACTTTTCCTCGGCAACCAGAACGCCAACAGCGCGGTCGACGACGACGCGACCGTCGGCAATGTAAGTGTTGCCATCACCGGTATCCGGGATTATCCCCTTGTACTGACGATGCCCGAGGAACGAGCCACCATTCGCTGGATCACTCGTCATCTCGGTCTCGATCCTGGTATCGCAGATTCTGTCAAGTCGATCACTGAGCGGCGTTCTGACACGGTGCTTCAGGACACAAGACTCAGCACAGGCACGGTTCTGTTGTTTGACTCGACTCTCATCGATCCATCCAGACTTCGCGATGACCTGCCTGTCCCGGTCAGGGCCAGCGCGGCATCAAGGCAGCCAGTTCAACTGCCGGGTGGCGTCACACAGCATCAGTCCCTTCCGACCTCGATCGCTGGCGGAAGCAGCAATCAACACAGCGCCGCGCCCGGTCGAGCTGTCGTGCCGAGTATCGGTCCGGAAGTACAGGCCACGGTCGATCAGAACGAAAGCCTGAATCTGCCATCCGAGGAACAATCCTTCGTCGAGCAACTGCTCACCGATCCACATTCTGTCGCGTTGGACGAGCAGACACCTGCCCCTTCAGGCCGAGCCCTCGTTTCCCCGCCCCAGGCTGCTGCAGGCTCAGCAAATCCTGCTTCTGAGGCACGAGGCAACTTGCAGCCGGTGACTCCACCTGGAGCCGCTCGTATCACTGACACAGTTCGGCAAAGCCCGGGGTCGACAGCGGCAACGCGAAGCACTGCCAGCAGCAACTCAGCTGAACGGACCGTGCCAGAACCGAGCGAAGTGATCGATTTTTCGCCGGAAGCATCTCGACCATTTCAGTCAATCCAGGCCACTCCGGAACCGCTTCAGCCGTTCGGTTCTTCAAGCCAGAGCTTCGCGGACTCGAACACATTCCCAATCGACGGCGATTCGACTGTACGCCGGGAACTGGACTTACGGCCAACGGGCGACTCGATCACGGCAAATGCGGTGACTCAACCGAGTGCAGCACCAGACAACTCCCAACGAGCAATGACGAACCATGCGAGCGACGGCTCAGGATTCTCACTCGCCATGCAGGGAGTGGGACTTGCCGCCTCAGCAGCGGGAACTCCTTCGAATTCAACGACCATCGTCAACAGAACTCCACCGCCACCGCCACCGCCATCTCCACCATCGACAGGAACGGCCCAGTATCCTGTAACACCCGCAGGCCCATTGAAGCCTTTAGAAACATGGAACCACACAACTGGTAACCATCGATCTGGCAACGCCGGCGGCTCTCTGTCGTCCAGCGCCGGTAGTCAGCTACTGCCACCGCCACCACGAGACCCTAACTGGCCAGTCATTTCCGTTGTCATCGTCGGAATTCTGGGTGCGCTGGCTGCGTCGTTCC
>JAQBWV010000191.1 GCA_027624335.1 Planctomycetota bacterium | reverse complement strand
TGTCGCCACGGCGTCCGCGCAAAGCTTCATAGCGACTTCGGAACCTGGAGCTTCGGCGATGACTCGGATGATTGGTTCCGTGTTGCTGGCTCGGACCTGGACCCAGTGGTCGGACCAGTCGAGTCGCAAACCGTCGCCGGTGGTTGCTTCCGCATCCGGGTAGGCGGCCTGCAATGCTTTGCAGGCCGCTCCGACTCGGTCGGCGGGGCATTCGATTTTGTCTTTGATGATTGAATAGCTCGGCAACGAGTCTGCCCACTCGGCAAGTGTCCGGCTGCCGCCAGCCAGACCGTCCAGCACGTAGGCCATCGAAACGAAACTGTCGCGCACGTAGCCGACTTTCGGCTCGATCACGCCGCCGTTGCCCTCTCCGCCAAGGATCGCGTTCTTCTCTCTCATCATCGCCGTGACGTTCGCCTCGCCGACCGCCGAGCGATGAAACGTCGAATTGTGATTGGCGGCGATGTCCGCGTTCACGCGGCTGGTCGAGTCGTTCACGACGAACTCGCCCGGCGTTCGAGCGAGCACGTGATCCGCGGCCAGTGCCAGTGTCAGCTCTTCGCCGATGTAGCGACCGTTGTTGTCGACAATGGCCAGCCGGTCGGCATCGGGATCCTGAGCGAAACCAACGTCCGCGCCGGCTGCCCGGACCGCCTCGCAAAGGCCGCCAAGATTGGCTTCGGTTGGCTCGGGAACGTGCTCGAACTGCCCGTCAGCTGTGTCGCCCAGGACGACGACTTCGCAGCCGAGTTCTTCCCGCAGCAATCGTGGAGTCGACACGGCCCCGGAACCGTGGTTGCAGTCCAGCACCACTTTGAACTTTCGAGCTTTGATCGCGTCGGCATTAACCAGCTTCAACACGCGTTCGATGTGCGGAGCGGCCGGGTCTTCACAGGTCTCGACTTCGCCCAGCCGATTCCACGATACGTAGTTGAATGCCTGAGACTCAATCAGGCCGATCAGCTTCTCGCCGAGTTCTCGATTGAAAACCGAACCATCCGACGAAAACGGCTTGAGACCGTTCCACTGCACGGGATTATGGCTGGCTGTGATCTGCAATCCGCCGGCTGCTTTGAGATGCGTGACCAGCACTCCGCAGGTCGGCGTGGTCGCGATTCCCGCATCAATGACCTTGCATCCCGTCGCCGTCAAAGCCGCAATGACCGCATGCTTCACCATTGGTCCGGTCGAGCGTCCGTCACGACTGACAACCACCGTCCCGCCGTCGAACATCGTCCCCAGCGCCGAAGCAAACCTGACAAGATATTGAGGATCAAGCCCGTCTCCAATCACACCACGCAATCCAGAAATACTAAGAATCCGTTCCACCATCGCCACCGCTCCTTCTGAATCATAAGACAACGCGCGGAGCGTAAATTACGAGCCGTTTGCTGTCCATGTGCGGTCGCTATCCACTGAAACTCCATGCCTGCAGCATCTCGCAGCAACCCGTTGAGAATCGGCAAACGGCTCAAACCGTAGCGTGCCACTGGCTCTGCCAGTGCGAGTCTTCCTTTCGCAAGCCGATCGGAGAAAGCAATGGCCAAGCCAGTGGCACACATTTCGGTGGGCTGGTGCGGTAGCGCCAGTTGCTTGCAACCGGTGTCGCGAAGCGACAACAGGTGATCAGTTCTCAATCTTTATCGAATCTCTTGCGGCTTCGCCGCACTGGTTACAAGCAACCAGTACCACCCGCCGATCGTCCTCGATGGCGGAATTGCCAGACCTCGCGTCGCTCCGCAACCCTGATTGCAAGCAATCAGGTCACTCGCAAACGCGTGGTTGCCGCTGCAGGGACTGAAATGTCGCCGACCACTTGAAACAAGAGTGTTGTTTCATGACATTTCGGGCCATTCTTATGCGTTCATACTGAACGATTGGCCAAAGCGTGCCATTTGTTTTACAGGGGAGGCGTTCCGTGTCCGATCGAATTCGTGTTCAACCCGGTCCCGGAAAGGCGTTCAACGTCTGCCGTTTCGCTGTCTGGCCTGGACTGTTAGCGATTGGTTGGCTGTTGCGTCCTCGCCCCGTCGGGACTGTGATCCTGATAGGTGTCGGTGTGTTGTTTGTTGTTTTTGAGCTGATTGCCTTCGCGCTGTTCAGGAAACGGCGCTGGGTTACGGACACAGGGACTGGTTTCGTCCTGGAAGACCGACACGGTTCGCGAACACTTTCCGATGACGATGTTGAGGCGATCAGTCACACTCAGAAAACCACTCTGGATAATGGTGTCCAGACCGGATCCGAGCGAGTGTTTCTGTTCTGGACGGCTGACCGTCCTGAGCCGATTGAATTCCGGAATCAGTTTTCAATCGGCGAACCCGATCCGCTCGAACCACTGCTGATACGTCTGGTGGAGAACCTCACTCAACGGGCTGAGGCCGAACTCTCCCGTGGAAAGACCGTGTCCGGGGATGGATGGCGACTTGACAACACGGCCATCGAAACCGGCAACGGCACACGAATTCCCGTTTCCGTTATATCTTCGGTCGATGTCTACGATGAACGCGTCTGCGTCTGGACCAAGGGGGAAGAGAAAGCGGCACTGCAGGTTCCCGTCCGACGGCGGAATGCTCAACTGCTGCTTCGACTGTTGCCTCCACGCATCGAGTCGGCAGAGGGAGCGACTCCAGAAGATTTGGAATCGCTCGGACGAGTTCTATTCGAACGGCGACCGAAACGCAGCGAAATTGCTGTGGCGATCGTGCTCGCCATGCTCTGCCTGGTCGGTGGAAGCGTCCTGATCTGGTTAGCACCCGCCGTTTTCAAACTGATCGGAGCCGTATTGATCGTCGTCGCAGGCGTCGCGTTATTCCATGCTTACTCTCTGAAATCAATGGTCTTCTCCTGCCTGCAGCGCGGAGTGCGACTGACTCGCCGATCGGGCGAAACATCCATTCGCTACGACGACGTGGACTCCTTCCTGTTCAGCGCGACGCGTCGATATCGCAGGGGCCTGTACCAGCGGACGGACCTGCAGATGGGCTTTGAGTCGGAGCGAGATGGGCGGCAGGACTCCATCCAGTTCCGCACGTCGCTGGCCGGGCTTGATGAGGAGCTGGACAGAATCCGCGATCACATCGCCGCCGTTATGGCGTGGCACATGGCGAACCTGCTGCTGATGGACGCGGTGGTTCCGTGGACTGAGCGGCTGGCATTTTCGCAGCGTGGGATCGAAGTACGGGAAACGAAATCTGGCGAATCCGCAAATTCAACGCTGCTGGCGTGGAAGGAGCTGGGCAGTGTAACCCTGGAACAAGGCACGCTGACGATCCATCACCGGAACTCGGACCGAATCGCTGTGCAGGCAAAGTCGTCTGAACCAAACTTTTTTCCGGGGCTTGAACTGATCACAAATCCGACGAAGTACGGAATTTCGGATCAGCGAAGGCCGCCGTCGGAGCTGTGACTTCTTGATGAGCGTTGCAAACGCAGGGTGGCGCCGGTTGCTTGCAACCGGTGTCGAATAGCGAAAAAAGAAAATCAGTACGGTAGGCCGCGTGAAACGCGGCGACGAGTCACGTCACGTTATTCCCTCCTCGAGGAAGGAATCTTTGCTGTCGGCTTTTTGCCGCGTTACACGCGGCCTACGTGTAGAATCTTCAGGCAGGTAAGAACTCAACGGCAGCTCGTCTTACAGGATGCCGTGCAGTGGGCCGCCGGGGGTGGCGAGCTGGTCGACTCGGCGGGTTACTTCCGGGTCTTCGATCAAGGGTGGGGCGTGGTGGGGTTTGATTCGGGCGTCGATGACCAGAGCGGCTCGGCAGCCCCAGTGTTTATGCTCGGTAAATGAGCCGATCCCGTGAATGTCGCTGGCCGGGTTTGACCTCGTGAAGACGACCCACATGAAATTCTTCAGTTGCTGTGCGGTGAACTCGCTGTCGTCGACGATGACGATCAGCGGGAACGTGCTTAAAGGCGACTGCTCCGGGACGTGCTCGCAGAATCGGTGACAGCTTGAGTCGGCTCCGGCAGCGTCTGTTTGAAACTTTGGGCCTTCGACGGCGAGCACGCCAGGTAAACAGACTCGCGGGTTGCGGAAGCCGTCGGGCAACGAGACGCCCGTCGGAATCTCGGTGGGGAGTTGTCGACGAACTGGTCCGGCAGCGGCGATGACGACCTTCGATCCCTGATTCACTCCCGTGCCGCTGTAGTCGAGCGTGTCCATCGTGGTGCGTGTCTGGAAGTGAAGATCGCGCTGCCAGTCGACTCGCGAAAGCAGATGTCGCAGGAAGGCTTCGATGTCCTCGATGTCGAGAGCGGGCTCGTCCTCGTGAGCGACGATCAGCAGGTATTTTGCCAGCGATAACTGACCCTGCCCGAGGATCGCGTTGGCCTGGGTCAGAATCTCCTGCGGACGTCGCTCGACTTCGTACGGAGTGTAACGCTCGCTGCCGATTGCCAGCAGAAGCGGATGAACACCGGCGGCGTCGACCGCATGGACGGCTTTGACGCCTGGCAGCACGGTCGGAATGATCGGCCCGGTGATCTCGTGAATGATCTCGCCGAAGCCCGTGTCTTCCTGAGGCGGACGGCCGACGACGGTGAATGGCCAGATCGCGTCTCGACGGTGGTAAACCTTCTCGACATTCAGCACCGGAAAATCATGCGCGAGGCTGTAGTAGCCGAGATGGTCTCCGAACGGGCCTTCCGGTAGCAACTTGTTGGGATCGACGGTGCCGCAAATGCAGAAGTCGGCCTCGGCGTAAATCGCTGGCCGATCAGACTGCCTGGCCATTCTTACGCGACGATTCTGCAAGGCTCCGGCGAAAGTCAACTCGGACATTCCTTCGGGAAGCGGCATGACCGCTGCCAGCGTCATTGCGGGAGAACCGCCGACAAAGATGTTGACGCGAAACGGCTCGCCCTTTTCGATCGCTTTGGCATGATGTACGCCGATGCTGCGGTGAATCTGGTAGTGCAGGCCGATCTGTTTGTTCGGCGAGTACTCGTTGCCCGAAAGCTGCACGCGGTACATGCCCAGGTTCGAATTCATCACGCCCGGACGGTCGACGTCTTCCGTGTAGACCTGAGGCAGCGTGATGAATGCTCCACCGTCATCCGGCCAGCTCTTCAACTGTGGAAGTTGATCGATCGTCGTCTCGCATTCCAGAATCGATCCACGTCTCGACATTCTGGGAAGCATGTGGAACGCCGTGAATGGTGCGCCAAGATATCGCCACGGTCGTCTTGCACAGCCGGGAGGATCGACCTTCAACTCGACCAGCCGGCGAACCGCTTCCAGCGTGTCGCGAAACATGAAGTGAACCCGTTCACGGCTGCCGAACAGGTTGCTGACCATCGGAAACCGACAGCCCTTCACATTCGCAAAGTAGAGTGCCGGTCCGCTCGCTTCGTAGACGCGTCGCTGAATCTCTGCTGCTTCGAGATTCGCGTCAATCTCCGTCTCGATCCGCACCAGATGCCCGGCGCGTTCGAGATCAGTCACACATTCCCGCAGATTTCGATAGCCCATCAGCCTCACCGAAAAACAAAGAACACCGGAATCGACCACCCCAGCGACGCAGGAAGATCGTCGGTCGGTTTGTAGACGGAACTCAGTCCTGAGACAAAGCCGAGGCACGCATGACGCGTTCATCCGCGGCTGGTAACTTTGTCGGCTGAACCTCGCCATTCTACAAGTTGAGCCTCAGTTCCCATGTTTGAAGTCGACGCAGCAAAAGTTCTCGAATACTTCGCCGACGCCGGTCGGCCTCAGTGGGAACAACTGGGGCTCGATGCGGACGATCTGGTGAAGTCGACGGCTGCGGAACTGGCGTGGGGTGTTTCCAACATTGTAATTCGCGTCGACACTCCTGTTCGTAGTTTCGTCGTGAAGCAGTCGCGTAAGCAGTTGAGGACGAAGATTGACTGGTTCAGCCAGCTCGACCGAATCTGGCGCGAGGTCGACGTTCTGCGGACTCTGGAAACGTTGCTTCCGGTCGGGGCCGTTCCGCAAGTTCTGTCTGAAGATCGGGATAACTACCTCTTCACGATGGAAGCGATCGACGCTGGCCATCGAGTGTGGAAAGCCGATCTGCTGGACGGAGTCTTCGATTCGTCAATTGCTGACACGTTGGCAGGACATCTGGCGGCGATTCATCGCGGTTCGACTGGCAATGGCGAAATTGCGGAACGGATGGGCGACCAGACGGTCTTCGACGAACTGCGTATCGCCCCGTTTTACCGATACGTCGCCGAAACCTGCCCGCGATTTGCATCACCGCTAAGCTTACTCATCGACCGCACCACCCAGCGCCACGATTGCCTGGTTCTGGCCGACTTCAGCCCGAAGAACATTCTGCTGACGAGCAACGGTCCGGTGATCGTTGACTTCGAAACCGGGCACTACGGCGACCCAGGCTTCGACATCGGATTCTTTCTCAGCCACCTGTTGCTCAAAACGGTAAAGCACCATGAACGGACGGCTGAAGCAATCGCTCCGGCAAAACGATTCTGGAATGTCTACCGCGGCGAACTTTCCGTGACGCCGACTCCGGAATGGCTCGTGACTGGGCGTCGAAATCCAACGTTCGAACGTCAGTCGATTGAGCATCTGGCAGCCTGCATGCTCGCACGAGTTGATGGGAAAAGTCGTGTCGATTACTTGAATGAATCATGGCAGGCTGATCTGGTCCGCGAATACTGCGACTATCTGTTGACGGGTGGCCCTTCAATTATGAACGACGCGATTATTCAGTTGGAATTTCTTTTAAAGTGTCAGTGACTCCAATCATCGTTCCACGAGCATGCTGGTTTCACCGCGTTCGCATTCAGGCTGAATTCATGACCGACGATAAACAGTGCGTCTCGACGCGCCACAGCGTCACGTGAATCGATGGTGCGTCGAGACGCACCCTGCAAAATGTTACACACTTATCGAGACATTGACGGACCGCATGACTGATACACAAACCGAGCAGCCAGACTCGCAGCCTGGAGACTACGATCCTCCGCCGTCGCTGTCTCTCTGGGACGCGGTCAGCATTATCGTCGGGATCGTCGTTGGCGTTTCGATCTTCAAAGTTCCGATGCTGATCTTCAGTAATGTGTCGTCGCCGCTGGAGGGGCTTGTCGCCTGGGTGCTGGGAGCGATGGTTGCTCTGTGTGGCGCATTGACCTACGCGGAACTGGCGACCATGCATCGCCGGACCGGTGGGGAATACGTTTATCTGTCGCGCGCGTACGGTCCGTGGCTCGGTTTCCTGTTTGGCTGGGCGCAGCTGACCGGCGTATTCAGTGGGAGTATCGGGACGATGGCCTACGTGTTTTCTGACTATGCCATCGTGCTTCTGAAGTGGGATCAGTCGACGGGGGTCGGGCTCGCGCTGTTTTCCGTCATGCTGCTGACGGCGCTGCACATTCTCGGCGTGAAGACGAGCAAGACAGTTCAGAACGTACTGACGCTCTCGAAGCTGGTTGGCCTGATCATGTTGCTGAGTGCTGGCCTGCTGTCGGGCTCAGGCGAGTCGCTCACGACCGAGATGCCGGCAGGCGGCGGCGGATTCGGGCTCGCGATGGTCTTCATTCTGTACGCGTACGGAGGCTGGAATGATGCCGCGATGGTCTCGACGGAGATTCACGATTCGAAGCGGAACGTGCCCAGAGCCCTGCTGATCGGAATCGGGCTGATTTCGTGCATCTATCTGCTGGTGAATCTTGCGTATCTGCAGGGGCTCGGATTCGCCGCGCTTCGAGAATCTGGAACACCGGCCACTGATGTCATTGCCCGATCGAAACTGCTCAGTCCGACGGTGCGGGGGCTGAGCGTGCAGGTCATCGCCGTCCTGGTGATGCTGTCCGCTTTGGGAGCGGTTCACGGTTTGATTTTCACCGGATCGCGATTGTACGCGGCGCTGGGGGCCGATCATGGGGTGTTTGAAAGGCTGGGGCGCTGGCACCCAGGGCTGGGCTCTCCGGTGTGGTCACTGACTGTTCAGGCGATGCTTACAAGCCTTTTGATTCTGACTGTAGGAACGCAAGCCGGTCGAGATTCGGTGAACGCAGTCGTGACGTCGGTCGGTCGTCAGCCGATTCCGTGGGACAATTTCGGAGGCGGCTTTGACACACTGCTGGCCGCAACCGCTCCGGTTTTCTGGACGTTCTTTCTGCTCAGTGGGTCGACGGTCTTCGTGTTTCGAATTCGTCAGTCACAAGCCGACCGACCGTTTCGGACGCCGTTTTATCCGGTCGTTCCGCTTGTCTTCGCGCTGAGCTGCGTCTACATGATTTACTCAAGCATCTCCTACGCGGGAGACCTCACGCTGCTCGCGCTGATTCCACTGGCGGCGGGAGTTCCGATCTACCTGCTGAGTTCTCACAACTTTCAATTAACAAACTCGACACATTAAATAACAGGTCCAGATAATCATGGCGAAACGAGCAACCTCTACTTCCTCTGTTCAGGCTTCAGGTCATGGGGCGATCAATGAAAATGCAGCCGTCGATCGCGTCACAAAGATGATGGCGATCCCCGGCAAGAGCGGCGAAGAGCGGGCCATTGCCGATTTCATTTGTGGAGAACTGAAGAACGCTGGCGTTCCGGACTCGGCCATCACGACTGACTCTGCGCATAAGAAAAGTCATCTCGGAGGTCAGATCGGAAATCTGATCGTCAAACTGCCGGGGACCGTCAAAGGGCCTCGCCGGCTTCTGATGGGGCATATCGACACCGTGCCGTTGTGTGTGGGAGCGCGACCGGTTCGCGATGGAAATCTGATCCGACCAAAGGATGCGACGACGGCTCTCGGTGGCGACAACCGAGCAGGAGCGTGCGTTGTGCTGACAGCGGCGCTGGAGATTCTGCAACGCAAGTTGCCGCATCCGCCGTTGACACTGCTGTGGCCGGTTCAGGAAGAAGTCGGGCTGATCGGTGCGAAGTACGCTAGCGCGGCGAAACTTGGAAATCCGAAGCTGTCATTCAACTGGGACGGCGGCCCGCCCGACATGCTCGTCATTGGAGCCACCGGCGACTTCAATATTGAAATTGAAATCACCGGAATCGCCAGTCACGCAGGCACTCATCCGGAAGACGGAGTCAACGCGGCGGCGATTGCGTCGCTGGCGATTGCTGATCTGACTCGCGACGGATGGCACGGTTTGATTCAGAAAGGCCGCAACGCTGGCACCAGCAACATTGGCGTGATTTCCGGCGGTGACGCCACCAACGTTGTCATGCCGAGTGTGCATGTCCGCGCCGAAGCTCGCAGTCACGATCCAAAGTTTCGGCAGAAGATTGTTGATCAGTTTCGGAAGGCTTTCGAAAAGGCGGCGCGCGAGTTGAAAAACTCTGCCGGTCGCCGCGGCTCCGTCAACTTCGAAGCAACGCTCAAGTATGAGTCGTTCAAAATGGACGCATCCGAGCCTTCGGTTCAGGCTGCCCGGTCAGCGATGGAGTCGCTCGGCATGGTCCCGGCCTGCCGAATTTCCAACGGCGGCCTCGATGCCAACTGGATGACTGCCAACGGAATTCCAACGGTGACGATGGGCTGCGGGCAGCAGGGGATCCATACGGTCGACGAGAAGCTGAACATCGAAAGCTTTCTGCAGGCGTGCCATGTCGCGATGAAACTGGCAACGGCGTAGTCGTTCAGGAATGCTGGCACCGGGTATTGCGGTCGACCGAGCAGGTCATGCCACTATACTGCGTGCCTTGAACGCTTCTTCCGTTGACGATGAGTCAGCTCGCAACGTTGAACGTTTTTCCGGTGAACAGCGAATCGCCGCCGAGCGTTGCACGAGTTTGACAGCACAGAAAGACGATGTGATGGACCATATCGACGAGTTTGAATCCATGTTTCGCCGCGCGGAGCGTGAGTCGTTTCAGCATGTGAAGATTCCGATCGAGTCGGTCGCTTTTATCACTGATCAGTCGCCTGAAGAATCGGAGCGTCGCCGCAGTGAGCTTCTGAGTTTCCTGCCGATACTGCAAAGCGTGAACAGTTGGCGGGAAATCACCAGCGACCAGTATTCCAACGTGGGCGAGCTGTTGACGAAGCTGGACGAGCACCAGACTGACCTGGTCGTCACTTACCGGCATCTTCAGGAAGCGTCGCTGGTTCCGCAGCATAGTCTGGGCGTTTACCTGGATGTGCTCAGCCAGGGAACGACGATTCCGGTGCTGGTTCTGCCTGGCACATCCGCTCATCCTGCTCCGTTGTCCGACGGAATCTGCGATCGAGTGATGGTCGTGGCTGATCATATTTCCGGTGACAACGGACTGATCAATTACGGTTCGAGAATGTGCCCGGACGATGGCACGTTGTGGTTGTGCCACGTCGAGGACGACTCGGTTTTCGAGCGGTACATGCGAGTGATCGAGCGAATTCCGCAGATCGATTCCGAACAGGCTCGCGAGTTGATTGAGGCCACTCTCCTCAAGGAAGCTCAGAATTTTATTGACACATGCGTCGTCGAACTCAATGAAGCGCGACCGTCGTTGACCTGCGAAAAACGAGTGATTCGCGGGCATTTTCTCAAGCAGTACACCGAGTTGATCAAGGAGGGCGAGATCGATCTTCTGGTGACAAACACGCGGGACGAAGATCAGCTGGCGATGCACGGACTGGCGTACTCGTTGAGCGTCGAGTTAATTGACACGGCGATGCTGCTTCTTTGACAAAGTGTGTCGATGCGACAAACGGACTGAGTTTTTGTTAAGCGTTGACGGCGAATCCGAAGTCACATTCGGAAAGGATTTCACGGATGAGTTTTCTGCTGCTGGCAGCCGAGCAGGCTGAGACGATTGAGCATATCGCTCACGAAGTTCCGGGGTGGGTCACGGCGATCTTCGGAGTGATTCTTGCGGCGATGATTGCCTCGCTGGCTCTCGAAGAGAAGATTCACGCGAAGAAGTCGATCATCGTTGGAGCCTACGCCGGGCTGTGCCTGATTCTTGGGACGCTGCTCGACCTGATTCCCTTCGGGAAAGTTCACCTGCCGAATGGTCACGAGATTGAGCTGCCGGTCTACATTCCGGCGATCGACTGGGGCGTGATCACGATCATTCTGGGAGCGAGTCTCTTTGTTGAAGTGACCAGTCGGTCCGGCGTCTTTACCTGGATGGCGATCAAGCTGACGAAGAAGTCTGGCGGCGATCCGTTCAAACTGTTGATCGCGTATGGCTGTTTGACCGTGCTGTTTTCAGCCGTTCTGAACAACGTGACGGCGATGATTATCGTCGGATCGCTGACGACTGTGTCGCTTAAGAAACTCAACCGGACGGAACTGCTGCTGGGCTTTTTACTGGTGGAAGGTCTGCTGACTAACGTAGGCGGCATGCTCACGCTGATCAGCAGTGTGCCGAATATTATCGTCGGCAAGACGGCTGGTATCAGCTTCGTGTCGTTCTTTCTTTACGCAGCGCCGTACGTCGTGATCGCGACGGTGGCGACGCTGGTGATGGCGCGAGTCAAGTTTGGAATTGCCAGCCTGAAGACCGAAGAAGAGCGTGAAGAAGCGAAACGGATGGTCGCTGGGTTCGACGAAAACGAAAGTGTGCCGAGCCAGCGGTTCTTCTGGTTTTCCGTGGCGATTCTGGCGTGCTTTATTTTCACGCTCGCTGGCCAGTCGCAGCTTCCAGGCGGGCTGGAAGGACTCGGCATGGGCTTCGTCGCGTTGTTCTTTGCCGGCATCGTTCTGCTGGCCTACAAGCACGAAGTCGACAAGTTTTACTCGACTGTTGACTGGGATTTGCTCGCCTTCTTTGCCGCATTGTTCGCCGTGATCAACGTCATGGAACATGCTCTCGTGCTGGAGAAAATGGGAGACGGCATTGCGATGTTGCTGGCCTTGCCTGAGCACGTGAATTCGGCCGTTCTGCTGGGCAGTGCGGCCGTTGCCAGTTCAGTCACGGATAATATCCCACTGGCGGCGATGCTCGCTCAGATTCTCGATCAACTGAAAACGCCGTCAGATTCGCCGTTCTGGTGGTGCGTGATTCTGGGAGCGAATCTCGGAGGAAACATTACGCCGATTGGCTCCGCGTCGACGGTTGTTGCCGCGACGATCATCCACCGTCAGCAGTTGAAACTCGGCTTCATGGACTTCGTCAAACTGGCGTTACCGTTCGCCGCGATGCAGATTGTCCTGGCGATTATCTACGTGCTCGTCGCGACGTCGGTCACGTCCGGTGTTGGCGAAGCAGCACCTTCCGCCGGAATGTAGCGGCCTCGTGATCGTCGAGGCAAAAGCGCAGGGTGGGCACCGTTCACCAGGTCATTCGGGTTGGTGGGCAGTGATTGTCGTTATGTACGCAACTCCAGATGAAGCTGACGAGTGATAGCGAAATTCTGAAAAAGTAGCCATCTCGCTCCGTCGAGATGAGCGGATCACGGA
>JAQBWV010000190.1 GCA_027624335.1 Planctomycetota bacterium | reverse complement strand
ATGCGGCGATCGGCAAAGACTGCTTCTTTATTCAAGGCGACCTTTCTGAAGATGACGTGTGCCGAAACGCGATCGAAGCCACTGTTCAGAAGTTTGGACGGTTGGACGTTCTCGTGAACAATGCCGGCGTCAACGACAGCGTCGGTCTTGATCAGGGACCGAAAGCGTTTGTGGAATCGTTACGTCGAAACCTTGTTCACTGTTACTCGCTGGTACATTTCGGCCTGGACGAGCTGAAAAAATCACAGGGCGTCATCATCAACATCAGCTCGAAGGTCAGTGTGACGGGGCAGGGGGGGACGTCGGCTTACGCGGCGGCCAAGGGAGGGATCAACGCCCTGACTCGCGAATGGGCGGTCGATCTGGCAGCAGACGGAATTCGAGTCAACACGGTCGTGCCCGCCGAAACGTGGACGCCGCTCTACGAGAACTGGCTGAACACAATGCCCGATCCGGCAGCCAGTCGAGCCGCCATCGAACGCATGATTCCGCTCGGGCAACGTTTCACGACAGTGGAAGAAATGGCCGACATGGTCGTGTTTCTGGCGTCGCCGCGGTCCAGCCACACGACTGGGCAGATCGTATTCGTCGATGGCGGGTACACGCACTTCGATCGAAAATACACACCGCCGACAGAGGGTTAAGAATTAACTGTCCAGGAGTCGCTATTCCCTTGAGGCCGCATGTCTGAAGAAAACTCTGCTCGACCAGCGGGGCCGCTGGCGATCATAGGCCCGGGGCTGCTTGTCGCTGCGACCGGAGTCGGCGCCGGCGATCTCGCGACGGGTGCGTTGACGGGATCCCGTCTGGGCGTCGCTGTTCTCTGGGCAGTGCTGCTGGGCGCGATCATCAAGTTCGTGTTGAACGAAGGGCTTGCACGCTGGCAGCTGGCGACGGGTTCTACCGTTCTGGAAGGCACCGCCCGGCATTTCGGACGAGCGGCGATCACTGGCTTTCTGGCGTACCTTTGCATCTGGAGCTTCTTTGTCGGGTCCGCCCTCATGAGTGCCTGCGGCGTTGCCGCGCATGCTATTCTGCCGCTTGGATCAGCCCCGGTCGACAAAGTCATTTACGGAATACTCCACAGTGTTGTCGCCCTGGCTCTGGTTCTCATCGGCGGGTTTCGACTGTTCGAAAAAGTGATGAGTGTCTGCATCGGCGTGATGTTTGTCACCGTCCTCGCCACGACGATTGCCATTCAGCCGGACTGGTCGTCGGTCGCCAGTGGCGTGTTTCTGCCGACGATTCCACAACTCGGCGCAGGGGGGCTGAAGTGGACGGTCGGGCTGATGGGCGGCGTCGGCGGAACGGTGACCGTTCTGTGCTATGGCTACTGGATTCGTGAAGACGGTCGTGAGGGACTCGTAGAATTGCGGACGTGCCGACTTGATCTGCTGACGGGGTACGTCGCGACGGCAGTCTTTGGTATGGGAATGGTGATTCTGGGAAGCCGGCTCGATGTGAATACTGCAGCGAAATCGGCAACGCTGATCGTTCAACTGGGAGATCAGCTGCAGACTTCGCTGGGATCATTCGGTCCTGCCGCACGTATTGTATTTCTGATCGGCGCTTGGGGAGCCGTTGCGAGCAGCATGCTGGGCGTCTGGCAAAGCGTTCCGTACCTCTTTGTGGACAGCATCCGCATGATCCGCCGAAAGTCGACGGACGCCGATTCAGGTCAGAGTTTCGGGACGCAGGCCGCAACGACTCACCGAGCCAACAGTAACTCGCCGATCTATCGGTACTCGTTGATCGCGATCGCGACGGTTCCGGCTGTCGGACTGTTCGCAAGTTTTCAGCAGATTCAACTTGCCTATGCAGTCGTCGGCGCAGCCTTCATGCCGATCCTGGCTCTGGCTCTGCTCTTTCTGAACGGCAGCCGCCAACGCATCGGTGATGCCGGACGCAATTCCAATCTGGCGACGGTGTCGCTGGTGGCGGTTGTAATTTTCTTCGTCTGGGCCGGTGCTTACGAGATGAGCGACAAGCTGCAGAAAGCCAGCGGGGCGATCCTGAAACCCGCAGAGTTGGAGTCCGTTGATGCGAGTATTGTCAGTCATCGCGCAGCAGTGCCGAACAATCAGCATTCGCCAGACTGATGTCGAGTCCCGCGTCACATTGACGATGTCATGACGCAGGGCGGGCAATGCTGTCCTGACATCCTGGGACCATTCCCGAGGATGTTGAGGTCATGGCAGGTCGCGGTTAACGATGTTGGCCGGGTTGCCCGCCAGAAAGTTACGGATGTTGTCGGCGGTTACCTGCATCATTCGTCGACGCGCGGCAAGAGTTGACCACGCCATGTGCGGAGTAATTACGCAGTTTCTGGCACTCAGCAGTGGGTTGTCTTCCTTGATCGGCTCGATGGAGGCGACATCAACGGCAACGCCAGAAATCTGGTGTGCATTGAGCGCCTCAGCCAGCGCGGTTTCGTCAATGAGTTTTCCTCGCGACGTATTGATCAGAAATGCTGAGGTTTTCATCCGAGCGAGGAACTCGCGATTGACCATGCCGGTCGAGTTCTCGTTCAGACTGCAGTGCAGCGAGATCACGTCGGCGCGTGCAGCGATTTCATCCGTTGTCGCCCATTCAAACGAAATATCCGCTGGTGCGTTCTGCCGGTGCCGGCTGGCGGCGAGAATCTGCATTCCGAATGCACTTCCGATGCGAGCCACCTGCTGACCGATTTGTCCGAAACCTATCACGCCCAGCGTCAGGTGCTGAAGTTCAATCTGCGGAGTTTTCCAGAAGGAAAACGAACCGCATCTTTGCCACTCACCCTGCTTCACCGCAGCGTCATGCAAACCGACTCGGTGACACAATTCAAGCAGGAGCGCGAACGTGAATTGAGCAACTGACGGAGTGCCATAAGTTGGAACGTTTGCCACAGGGATCCCGTACTTCGCCGCCGCCGCCACGTCGACACAGTCGTAACCTGTCGCCGAAACGGTGATGAATTTCAGGTTGGGAAGCTGGCCGATGATTTCTGCCGTGAGGCGCGCTTTGTTGGTGATCGCGACGTCCGCATCTTTCAGACGACTAACGATTTCTGACGGCTCGCTGGCCGCGTGCAGGTTTACTTCGCCGAGCTGCTCGATCGCCGTCCAGGGATTGTCTCCCGGATTCAACGTTGCTCCATCCAGGATCACGATTTGGGAAGTCATGCGTTCGCCCTCCTCGCTGCATTGACGTGGTTGTTACGACGGAGTGGTCTGTGAGTCATTCGTTTCAGCGACGTCGGCACTCAGTTCGGCCAGAGTTTCTTTCAACTCGCGAACGGCTCCGACGGTCACCAGCAGCAACAGGCCGATCATGCCCAGTCCGCCGCCGAGCAACACGATTGTCCAGAGAGTCATCCAGCCGGTCATGGGTTCGCTCCTTCGGCAGTCGCGGCCTGCGAATTATTCGGACGGGTATCGGGAAACAGCAGCGAGCCCGCGACAAATCCCAGCAGAGAAAATGCGAACGACGAAAGCATCACGTGTTCGCTGCGGACGGTGAGATTGATTCCCAGTTCGGTGAATCCCGAGTTCAGAAAATCAATGCACGGGTCGAGTGCCAGAATTCCTGTCAAACCGCCAAGCAGCGCGACGTACGCTCCCACCGGACTTGACCGCGACCAGTACAGGCCGCAAACGACGACCGGAAACACTCCGGCCAGGTAAACCGTTCCGGTGACGGCCATGTATTGCCAGAGATTGCTCGAAACTTCATACCACAACCCCCAGATCAGCAGCATGATGCCGGTCGCAACGATCGCCACTCGCGTGACCAGAATTCGCTGCTTGTTCGTCAGCTCGTTTTTCATCAGCGGAGCGACCACGTCCTGCGTGATGACGCCACTCCAGCAAAGCAGATAGCTGTCGTGAGTCGACATGAAGGCGGCCACCATGCCCGCCGTCACCAGACCGAGTAAGCCCGACGGGATGATTTTCGCCAGGAACAGCGGCATGGCCGCCTGTGTGTTGACGTCTCCGCCAGCTGCCATCGCTGACTGAAACTGTGCGTTGAGCGTGGGGTGAGAGTGGAAAAACGCGAACGCGCCGATCCCCCACAGAACCGGCAGCGAGCGTCTCGCCAGAAACGGAATCGTGCTGCACAGGTACAACTGGCGGGCAATCTCCGGAGTCTTCACGGCGAGCGACCTCGAAACACCGGTCGGCCAGAGCATCAACGCGACCACCAGGACGACGAACTGCGCGGTCAGCGTGATCGGTCCGATTCCGTCGTTGAGTTTCTCCGTCGATGGATTGTCAATGTTCGTCGGATCGAAGTACCCGTTCTGAACCGTCACAACTTCCGTAAACCCGTCGATACCGACTTCGTTAACGACGAACAAAGTGACGATCACCATGCCCGTTCCCAGAATGACGAACTGAATCAGGTCGGTGATCACGACGGAAATCATCCCGCCCAGCACAGTGTAAAAGAGGACGAGCAACAGCAGGCCGGTCATAATCAGCTTCAGGCCGACGGGCTCGTGATAATCGAACGAGTTCACCATGAACTGCTGCAGCCAGTCTGGCTCGGTGAAACCTGTCACGGAAACCAGAAACAGAGCTCCGGCTTTCAGGAACAGCCCCATGTTCAGCACGCCCGACAGCACCATCATGACGCCGCCCAGGATTCGGACTCCGCGCGAGTAGCGTTTCTCGTAGAACTCGGGAATCGTCAGCACTTCGGACTGACGCAACTTGTAAACGACGACTCCGGTAAGGCCGATAAACAGCAGGATGACCAGTTCGTACAGCGCCAGATAAAGTGACGCGTACTGCTGCGTGAAGCCCAGCTCGGCCGAATACATCACCGTGACCAGACCGATTTCCGTGCCGGTCATCGTCGCCAGAGCCAGCCGGATGCGCAGAGTTCGTCCGGCAACAAGATATCCGGCGATGTTGCCGACGTACCGGTTCGCCCAGATTCCGACGAATATCGAAATCACGAGATACGCAACAACAATGCCCCAGTCGAGCGATGTGAAGTTGGTATCGAACAGTTGCATGACGGCGCCTGGGACAGTCACAGGTTGCGGGCACAAAGTGTCTCGACAGGATAGTCCGCCGACGTTCTGGCGTCAGGCGATGACGCGGAAAACCGCATGGCTGGGCGATTTCGTGAGCCAGTAACAGCATCGGCCATGCAAACTCTGCCAGCACACGCGATCCACAGGTCGCGTGAATCGCGGCCTGCTGCGACTTTGTTTGAACGGGAGACAACGGAGTAAAACAGAGGAATCAATCGGCCTCTCTGCTGCCTTCTGTTTCAAAACTTCCGTTCATCTGTAGGCCGCGTGAAACGCGGCGAAGTGCTGACCCGTTGGGCCGATCTTGAATTCTCGACTTATTTACAAACAACAGTTTCCCGCCTGCACGTGAATGACATTGCTGGAACTCGGGCAGGTTCTGCAAAACGAAAAACCCGATCCCTGACGAATCAGAAATCGGGTTTGTGTTTCTCAAGTGTGATCTGGTCGAGTAATCAGAAGACGTCCAGCAGGAAATGGTTGCCTTTGTGATAGGGTCGAGCCGTGGGGTAGAAATTGTACCAGTTCTTGTTGTAGACCGGGATCCGCTGCTCGGCTCCGTACCGGTGGTACATGTGATCGTAACTTCCACGCTGCTGCTGGAAGTTATGGGGGTAGTACACGTACGGGTAATAGTTGAAGCGGTTCCAGTCAGTCGGCTGGCCTCGTCCTGCAGCCTGAACGGTGCTCGAATTTCCAAGCATCGTCATCAGGGCGAACAGGGTGAGCCCGGTGAAAGTGAGTCGCCGGAGCATTCGTTTTCCCCTCAGAATGGTGGTTTCATATTTGACGTCATCGAACACGGAGCAGGCGTTGTCGTGAGCGTGTCGTCGCGCCGTCCGAATTCGCAGGTGGTTTCCGAAGCTCCCGCGACCGGCATCCTTGCCGACGGGGGAACTCCTTCCGAAACATGAGCCGTCCATGGCTCGCCGTGATTCTGCGTCGTCTTTCCGATTTTCGTTTCCGAGTTTCACGCAGCGGCTTCTTGAGCTTCTGTACCGCGGCCCAGCAGAGTCGCGTTCCCTGGAGATGGTGACGGAGCGAGACACAGCGCCTTTTCCTTTTGATAGATCGGCTTCGTCAGGACCAGTACGACAGGATAAACCGGCAGAATCGGCAAAGTTTCGCAGAGTCGGCTGCGTCTTCGTAGTTGCAGAATTCGCGACGGACTAGCATGTTCGCTCCGCCAGCCTGCCTGAAAGCACGTCTGACAACTGCAGGGGCGAGTCCGACGTCAACTCACGCTACTGGATTTCCCGCCCTGTCGTTGATACATAAAGTAGCCATCTCGCTCCGTCGAGATGAGCCGACGTCAGCAGTCAGTGCGGAATGTCCAGAAAGTGTTCCTCGCGGAGAGATAACTCTCACGGCAAGGCGTTCTGGACTCAGCAGCGTGGTCCCGCAATCCGCTCATCTCGACGGAGCGAGATGGCTACTTTGCAATGGATTCGCCGCAGAGAGTTCGTTTTCAGGCTTATGTATAAACAACAGGTCTCGACCCAGCGATTCCTTCGTGATCAAAACTGGGTCGAGACCCAGCCACGTGACTGCTGCTTCATAAGACACACCGATTGCAGGATATAAGGTCAGGCTCCGCCTGACGAAGAGCTGAATGGAATGTCGGTGCTGACCGCCCCGGATCTCGTCAGGCAGAGCCTGACCTACCCGACATCAATCATCCCCTGACGGGAAGCTGCAAGGTTGCGTCAGTCAGTCACCTTGGCCCATTGCGGCACTCAGCATGACCCACTCATTGAGCCGCGGCATGTTATCGACCTGAATCTTCACGTAACGCGCCCGAGCGATCGCGGTCAGACTGTGGATGCCCGCCCGATTTCCGATCGCCGATCTTACCGAATAGAATTCATCGACCGCTGACAAGGAAAAGGCAATGAGCGTTACCGACCTGTGTTTTATGACCGCGACAGAAATGGCTGGTTTGATTCGGAGTGGCGAACTGTCCGCTCGGGAGGTGATGGAATCTCACCTCGCACACATTGACCGGGTGAATCCCAGAGTCAACGCCATTGTGACACTGCTGCCGGATCGTGCGATGGCATCTGCACGCGAGGCGGACGAATTTCAGGTTCGAGGTGAACCGCTGGGGCATCTTCACGGACTGCCTGTCGCTCACAAAGATCTAATAGCGACAAAAGGAATTCGCACGACATTCGGCTCGCCGATCTACAGCGACTTCATTCCGAATCACGATGCTCTCATCGTTCAGCGACTCCGAGCAGCCGGTGCGATCACGATTGGAAAAACAAACACGCCCGAATTCGGAGCCGGCTCGCAGACCTTCAATAAAGTGTTCGGCGAAACAGTAAACCCCTACGACACGACAAAGACGTGTGGAGGCAGTAGCGGCGGAGCAGCTGTCGCACTTGCTTGCGGCATGATTCCGATCGCCGATGGAAGCGACACTGGTGGATCGCTGCGGAACCCGGCCAACTTCTGCAACGTCGTCGGGTTACGAACATCACCCGGTCGAGTCCCCGTTTACCCCAGCGAGATGGGTTGGTTCCCGATTTCGGTGCAGGGGCCGATGGCTCGCACCGTCGAAGACACCGCTCTGATGCTTTCAGCAATCGCCGGGCCTGATTCTCGATCGCCAATTTCAATCACGCAGCCAGGAAGTATGTTCAGACACCCGCTCGATCGAGATTTCAAAGGTGTACGCATCGCATGGAGTCAGGACTTCGGTGACCTTCCTGTTGATCCAGCAGTGACCACCGCCATCGATTCGCAGCGTTCAACGTTCGAGGCGATTGGTTGCGAGATCGCAGACGCAGTCCCCGACTTCAGCGATGCAGATGCAACATTTAAGGCATGGCGAGCCTGGAAGTTTGAGCATCACTTCCGTCCGCTGCTCAAAACTCACCGCGATCAGATCAAAGACACGATCATCTGGAATGCAGAATCCGGTGCCGCACTTACAGGCCCGGAACTTTCGACCATCGAGTCAAAGCGAACCCGACTCTACCACCGCGTTCGCGAGTTCATGGAGACGTATGAGTTTCTGATCCTGCCCGTCAGCCAGGTTCTACCGTTCGACGTAACAGTGCCGTACATTTCCGAGATCAACGGCCAGCAACTCGACACATACATCGACTGGATGAAGTCCTGCTACTACATCTCAGCCATCGGACTGCCAGCGATCTCTGTACCGTGTGGCTTCACGGACGAAGGCCTGCCCGTGGGAGTTCAAATCGTCGGTCGGCACCAGGACGACCTCGGAGTTCTCCAGATCGCCTACGCGTTTCAACAGGCGACTGAAACATGGAAACGACGCCCAGTCGCAGTAATTTAGAACACGTCGCGACGTACTAACTTTGCCTTGCACAGGAAAAACAGTCGAATGCCGGACGAGACGAAAGTGACCCTCGAAGTCTTCTCAGACTATGTCTGACCATGGTGTTATCTCAGTACGGTCCGTATTGAACGACTCCGAAGTGCTTACAACATCGATGTTCGGTTTCGACACTTTCCGCTGCATCCGGAAACGCCGAACAAAGGTCTCACGCTTGATGAGCTCTTCGCCGGACGAAATATCGACATCGCCGTTGCACAACAGCGGATGACCGGTCTGATGGAACAGGAACGGTTGCCGTATGGCAAGAGGACTCACACTTACAACAGTCGACTGGCTCAGGAACTGGCTGCGTGGGCGGATACTCAGACACATGGTGATCGCATTCACGCTGAGCTGTTCCATGCTTACTTTGTGGAAGGTCGAAATCTTGCATCGAAAGATGTCCTGATCACAGCCGTCACAAACGTCGGTTTATCACCGGACGCAGCTTCAGACATTCTTGACAACCGTCAGTTCCGAGACGTGGTTGATGCGGACTGGGCACTTTCGCGTCAGTACGGAATCACCGGAGTCCCGACGTTTGTCGTCAATGCTCGTGGAGTTGGCGGAGCGCAGCCTTACGACGTTCTGGTGCAACTCATCACCGCCGCCGGAGCACTCCGACGATAGCTCCCGAGGCGAACAACGCGCCAGTCACAGGTATTATTGATCGTCCCGCCACCACTTCCATTCATTGACTCGTTCCTTAACGAACCGAATGGCCTCGGGTCTGCCATAATACGACACACTGGCTGCAACACCTTCGACACCAGTCACAACGCAGACAACTCTTCCGTTCCGGGCGGCTTCCTGAAAGTCCGCGTATGAGCCACCGCGAGCAATATAGAGATGTCGTGTGTGATCCAGTTGCGGTGACCACTTCTTCAAATCGCCATGAGCATCGGCATCTGAAATCGGCGGCAGCTTGTCAGTGTATCGTTCCCGCCAGGGGAAGACGCGAACGAAGTCGCGGGGTGACCAGTTGAAGCCGACCTGAATCGCGTTGTAGCCGAACCGACCGTAAAGCCCGTCGTCATAAGCACTCAATGCGAACTCGTACTCGAAATCCTGTTCCGGATAACACAGGCTTCCGAGCTGCTGCAGGGGCTTCAGAACCCGCTGCCGATAATCACTCCAGACGAGTCCCTCGCGGCCAGCAGTATCAGCGGCTCGCCAGATGTCACGTTGCGACTCTGTCCAGCGAGGATCGAGCGTGAAGTTGCCAACGTGGTGTAGAACGGCTCCACCACTGCGTCGCAAACGATGTGGGTACGCTTCCGGACACAGCACGATCGAAAGTGGGTTGTCCGTGTGATCGTCGGACTTCTGAACAAGCGTCGCCGTTGAAAAGTCGTCCGTCTTCATGGCCAGCAGGTTGAAACCGCGGCGACTGAGACCATCCAGATCGTTGAGTGTGACGAGGGGAGTCTTGAACAGCCCCTGATAAATCTTCAGCGACGAGTCCGTCAGTTCAGGCACCCGAGGCACGGCCACGCGTCGGGATGGAATCACTCGCTGCGGGATACCGAAGAGTCGAGTACCTGCGATGTCGGAGAACGATCGAACCGACTCTAATCGCGTTGTGGAAGCCGACTCCTTTGCCTCTTCGCTCTCACCGTCAAACGGGCCGAGAAGAGACAGCGAGTGCAGGGCGTAATATGTGCTGTAGAGCCGCGACCGCCAGTCCGGCCTGTCGCCGAACCCTCCGTCGTGATTCTGCAGACTCAACAGCCAGTTTCGGCAATCCGTCGCAGCACGCGGCTCAGCATGCAGCAACTTCAGTACCTGCAAGGCGGCGTACGTGTAATAAACGTCCTGATAATTCCCCTGGCGATCGTCGTCTGGAGCAAATCGAAATCCACCGGTGCCAGGGAACGGGGCCTGTTTACTGAATTCCATAACCTGGCAGTGTTTTGCGAAGCGAACGCACCGATCCGCGTGAGGAACGGCTTTCTTCAACAGTCGCAGTGACGCGACAGCATGGAACGTGTGCGCGATGTGAGTGTCATGATCAGTCGGCTTGCCATCTGCCGTCCTGACATCGACAAACCCGCCGTTTGGAGCCTGTCGATCAAGAACGAACTGCACCAGTTGATCCGGATTTGAAACGTCACGCCCATCAGCCTCTAATGCCGACAGCAGATAAAACAGCGACGAAAGGTTGTAATAACCGAGTTCCGCTGCCTCTCGAAACTGACGTGCCGCCGAGCGACCATCCGTCATAAAGAAATGGTCGCCGTCCGTGCCAAATGGACTGCCGTAATAGCGGATCTCATAGCCCTGATGTTTGAGCCGCACTGGTCCGCGTGCTCTTTGGATGCTCTGGTTCGTTGCCTTTGGATCGCTCGACAGCAACCAGCGAGTCATGGCCTGATGGTAGACCAGCCAGTGACCGTAACCTGCGTGCCCTGCAGGATACGCCAGACCATTGGTGAGAATCTGATCGGGCTCCGGAATGTCGACGTTCAGTAGACGCAGTGCATGAACGGCCGGGTAGTTCCACGCCGCGTCTGTGTATTCCTGATCGATCGGTCCGAACGCACCATTCGGCTTACGACAGGACATGATGTATGCGCTAACCGAGTCGGCATCGACCCGCGCATCAGTCTCGGCGGCAAAGGCCGCATCCGGTAGACCCAGGCATTGTGCAATCAGCAGCGGCTCACGCTTCTCAGACCGCGACAACCCATGTCTGACCGGAGGCGTGAGGAGTTCGCTTGTCGCAACGGAGACGGTTTCTGCAGAGCCTTCCGGACTTAGAACTGCGAATTGAATTGCAACTGAAAGCAGCATGATCTTCGACACGAGTCACCCTCTCGTTTCACTCCAGCCAGTCAACACTCAGAATTCGAGGCGACCGTAACGGCCGACTTTCAATCTCTCGCTTCCGGCTGAGATGGCGCCGGCATCCGGTTTTCCACGCTCCTGGTCACGACGAGGATCGAACCAGTCCTGGGGAATTTCCACGCCAGCGTCGATTGCGGAACTGATCGCTGGTAGGCGGAAGTCGGCAGGCTGAGGGAAGCCAGGGTCACCGGCCACATTACCGCCCCATTCGGCTCCTTCCTGTGGCTTTCCGGACGTCGCTGTTCCCATCAGTAGCAGATTGTTGAATACCTGCCACGGTCGACCGCCCGTCCGGGATGACAGAATGAATCTCGGATTGGCAAGAATTGTATTGTGGTACCAGCGCATCGACTCCCACGGTGGGCTGCCGTGGTCCGAAACAACTGCGGCCGCGTCGAGAATGTTGCGACATACATGAACGTCACTGCTCAGCTGAGCGTCACCTCCGAAGGCGAACGACATGATGCAGCCGCTGATCACGTTCTCGTAGAACAGTCGCGGGCCATGTTGAGGGTGATAGAGCTTGCGAAAGCTCGACAGATAGACGCCATCGTCCTGGAAATTGTGAACATAGTTATGATGAAACTTCAGTCCGTCGATGTCGCCCGTGTAGACACCGTCATGAGCGTCAGCGAATTCGCAATTGGAGATTTCCCACAGGTGGTTGTACGGAAAATAGTAGACTGAGTATTCGTCACCAGCTGCGGGAATAATCAGTGCGTGCGTATTGAGCCGCGTCAGGTCCCGGCCTTTGGACTCCCAGGGCCGTTCACGCAGAGACGTTTCCTCACGGGTGCTCCATGGCGGAACGCTTCCGTAGATGGCGGAGTTGTGCAGTAGCATCGGCCCGGTATTACGTGCCTTGAGGCCATACGCTCCCGCATAGATCGTGACATTGTCAAATTCAATATGCTCGCCATGCCGGATATCGACCGCGTCATAGCCTCCACCACGGATCACCAGATCCTGAAACCGAACATGCTGCGCGCGATCAATCAGGAGAGGCACCGAATGGAACGGTGCAATGATAAGTGGAAGTTTCCTGGGGTCGGTCTCGCCCGTATAGCTTTCAAGGTTGTGAAGGCGATGAGGGAGATGCTTAAGCGTCAGCGGCGTTCTGGCCCGGACCAACGCTGATGCGGCGTAATGAGCAAGTCGAACGTGAACGTGTCCTGTTGATCTGTCGTGCCAGATGCCTGGGCCGACGTACCGCTCACCACGCAGATCTTCAATATGGTAGTAAACCT
>JAQBWV010000189.1 GCA_027624335.1 Planctomycetota bacterium | reverse complement strand
CTCCATGTCACGGCGGGCGAGGTAGTCGTTCACCGTGATCACATGCACTTTTCCGGCAAGTGCGTTGAGGTAGGTCGGCAACGTGGCGACGAGAGTTTTGCCTTCGCCCGTCGTCATTTCGGCGATCATTCCGCGATGCAGAACGACTCCCCCGACAAGCTGCACGTCATAGTGCCGCATCTTGAGATACCTGACGCCGGACTCGCGCGCTGCTGCGAAAGCATCCGGCAGGATGTCATCGAGAGTCTCGCCAGCGTCAAGTCGAGCCCGCAGCTTGACGGACGTCTGACTCAGTTCTTCATCGCTGAGAGCCTGGTAGCTCGGCTCCAGCTTTCCGATCTGGTCGATCAAAGATCCCGGAATAATTCTCGAATCACCATTTTTCTCGCGGACGAATCCTATGTTTTTCACACGGCGTTCGTTCGACGACCCGAACCAGCCGGTGATGCCGCGTTCGACGGTCGATGTCACGGCGGTAAGCAGATCGCCTAGTTTGCCAACGGATTCACCGAGTTGCTGAAGCGCGTCCATAATTCGATCCTGAGGAATCGTATTTTTCGATCGCAACACATCCTGAGCGGAGTCATCCGACGATGCCGTGGGCAAAGCATCAGGATCGGTCGCGAGCCGGACAGCGGCCATCAAGCCAGCGTCTGAACTGCGATCGCCCGTCTGCAGCCCCTCCATGAGTGCGGGCGAACCGGCGTCTGTTGTGTGCAGCGAACTGTTTATCTGTCTGTGACTTAAGTCACGTTAGGAGAGGATGGTATTGCCTTGCCGGAACATGGTCAACGGCCGTTAAACATCGCCTGAACACCGTATTTTCCAGCGTTGAACTCAGACACCGAGATGCGCCGTTCCGTGCGAAGTTGCCTTGATCAAATGTCACATTCCTGACACGGTAACGCCGCGTTAGCATCGGTCCCGAAACAGGTTTCAGATGCGAACTTTCGGATGCATCAATCCATTCATCGCGGCATCGGCGGGAACCTGTTGTTAATGCACAAGATTGCGGACCTCGGACTGCGTCCGGGGCTTTCACAGGGCTGGCCTGTTGGGCCGACAAGCGAACTTCGACTTGTGTAAGAACGACAGGACGGAAAGTCGGCGAATCTCGCAACGCAGTGCAAACTTTCAGGTGTCCTCCCTCGCTGGTATGACGTGGTTGGAAATTGGCCAGCTAGTTCGGACGCATCGTTTAGTCGCCGTGAAGCACTAATTCAGACGGGCTGTTTAACAGGAAGAGCATGATGAATCCGATTCGATTTGAGCCGCTGCTGAAGCGAATTCGCTGGGGAGGCACTCGGCTGGGGACGGTTCTTGGCAAGCAACTCGGCTCTGAAACCGACTACGCAGAAAGCTGGGAGATTTCCGATCACGGAGCCGATCAGAGCATCGTCGTCGCCAGTCCACTGGCCGGGTCAACGCTGCAGGAACTGCTCCAGCAACACAATGAGGCCGTTTTCGGGCGACACTCGGGACGAGATCAGTTTCCGTTGCTGATCAAGTTTCTCGACGCGAATGATCGTCTGTCCGTGCAGGTGCATCCGGACGACGCGACGGCCAGAACGTTTGACCCGACCGAGAACGGCAAAACCGAAGCATGGGTCATCATTGATGCTGAGCCAGGCAGTCGCCTTTACGCTGGCTTGAAGACGGGAGTGACGCCCGACGACTTGCAGTCGGCGATCGCAGCCGGAACGCTGGAGCAGTGCCTGCACTCGTTCGAAGTGTCTGCCGGTGACTGCGTTTTCATCCCTGCCGGGACGGTCCATGCCATCGCGGAAGGGATCCTGCTGGCCGAAGTTCAGCAGTCGAGCGACCTGACATTTCGGCTTTATGACTGGGGACGTACCGGAGCCGATGGCAAGCCTCGCGAACTGCACATCGAACAGGCGCTGAAGTGTATCGACTTTGAACTCGGACCCGTAAATTGTGTGATTCCGCAGATGATTGAACACGGCCAGGAGCTGGTCAGCTGCGAGTACTTCACGATTTGCAGATACTCTGAACCGGGACAGGTGCAGCTGCCTGACGACAACCGGTTTCACATTCTCATGGGACTGTCGGGAGAAGCGTCGCTGATGGCGGGTTCGCGGGTCGAATACCTGAAGCTCGGTCAGACACTCCTGCTGCCAGCCACCCGCGAATCATCCACGATCAACCTGTCGGTTGGTAACATCGTGCTGGATGTATTCCTGCCTTAGCTGCCCGTTGAAAAAGGTAACCCGAAGCGTGAGCGAGGGATATCGAGGTGCATTACCTCAGGGTTTCGGGGGTATTCATCCCTCGCTTACGCGTCGGGTTACCACATCCAGGCTTTTTCAACGGGCTGTGAGGCCTGTGATGTGTCAGTCTGTAGGGTGCGTGAAGCGAAGCCGAACGCACCGGATTGCGAATGCGGACTCGTGCCAAAGGTGCGTTCCGGTCCGCTCTACGCACCCTGCCTGCTTACTGCTCTGATTTGATTTCGGAGAGGATCGAAGCAGGTCGAGCGTGCTCCGGGAGGCGTCCCAGATTCCTGTGGGCGATCAGCTCGGCCACGATGCTGACTGCAATTTCCGGCACCGTCTGCGAGCCAATATCGAAGCCCAACGGAGCGTGAATTCGTTCCAGTGCCGCTGGCTGGATCCCTTCGCGCAACAGGTCTTCGAAGATCAACCGAATCTTGCGTCGACTTCCAATCATGCCGACATAGCGAGCCGGTGTCTCGGCAAGGTGGTACAGAGCTTCCTCGTCGTGATTGTGCCCGCGTGTCACGATGATGCTCATTGTGTTCCCGTCGATTTCCAGACCGCTGAGTGATGTGTCGATCGGGCCGACAATCAATCGAGCTGCTCGCGGAAATCGATCCTGATTGCAGTACTGTTCGCGGTCATCGACGACCCAGACATCGAAGTCGACATCTGCAGCCAGCTCGGCAACTCGCTGCCCGACGTGCCCGGCTCCGACGATCAGCAGTCGGCACCGTTCCAGTTGCGGGAGGTACGAAATTCCGTTTTCGACATAAGCCCTCGGTCGCTCCCTGACAGGTTTCAGACCGGCGATCAACGCGGCAGGTGGTTCGTTTTTCGCCCGCCGACAGGCGACGGAACCATGTTCGTCGATCAGGAAACGATCGGCTTCCGTTCCGTCCGGGCATTTTTCACGATCGATAACGACAGCTTCAGTACAGCCGCGGCCATCTCGGAGAACACGCAGGTACTCGTCGAAGTAACTGAGATCGGCTCCTGGGCGAACGGGATCGACGAGCATTTTCATTCGCCCGCCGCAGATCAGGCCGTCGTCCCAGCCGTAATCGCTGTCCAGCTGAAACGTCATCAGCTCTGCATTGCCATCGTCAAGCAGTCGCAGGGCTCGGCGTTTGACTTCGGCTTCAACACAGCCGCCCCCGAGCGTTCCGGCTTGAGAGCCGTCCGGAAACACCAGCATCGCCGCCCCGGCCTTCTGGGGTGTCGAGCCGCGAGTCTCGACCAGTGCCGTGTACGCAACTGATTGGCCGTTGGTGACGGCGCGTCTGAGAGCCTCGATGATTTTCTGCATGACCTGCGTTTCTTTGCTGGATGATTCCGTTCGCGATTCAATCCGCCAGAGCGGCGTCTGTCAACGAACTCAAAGCATCCTCATGCCAACCATTCGCTGATACGGCAGCGAGCGATCGCACGCGTTGTCAGCAATTGGCCGGTTTGGCACGTTGCGGAACGATGTCGTGATGGGCGATTGTCGCTACGCGATTTGACTCGCAGCAACACCGACCTAGGTTATCAGTGTTGAGTTGTGCCGGAACTGCGCATCGCCTGTGCCAACACTGCAGTCGGAATCGAAGGAATTGAGTCATGCAGAGCGAACTGACCGAATTAGAAAAGAAGAAGACGCCCCGACTGCCGGTATATCCGGTACAGGCGACTCACCCGATGAATTCGTCACGTCTTCTGCTGGAGCTGATGCAACTCGGTGGTGCAGACGCTAACAAGTCGCAGGGCTGGGATGCGGTCATTCTGCGATCGGCGATGCGCAGTCTGATGCTGGCACTTCAATACCGCGATCCCGGCATCGTTCATCACTCGAGGCGAGTGGCTGCCTTGTCTGTCGGAGTGGCGGAACAACTTGGCTGGGAAGGTCGCAACCTGCAGGTTCTGGAAGCTGCCTGCCTGCTTCATGACATTGGAAAAGTCGGTATTCCTGACATCATTCTGCACAAACCTGGCAACCTTGCGCCGGACGAAGCTGAGTTGATGGGACTGCTTTATCGCATTGCGGGAGATATTCTGCAGGCATGCGGAGCTGACTCGAACGTCGTCCAGATCGTCACGCAGTCGCATTATCACTACAACGGCGCGACGCATAATTTCTCGGTCATCGGATCCGACGTGCATCAGGGAGCACGAATTCTGGCGGTTGCCGACGCGTACGATTCGCTGGTCTCTTCGCAGGTATTCCGAGGTGCACTCGACCATTCGGAAGCGATGGATGTTCTGCAGCGAGGAGCAGGGTCTCAGTTTGATGGCAACGTGATTTCGGCCATGAATCGCTGGTTCGAATTTGATCAGATTCCAGCTGACCTCCAGGACGCTCGCCATGATCAGTATCAGCTGTCCGCAGAGGAGATCATTGAAGCTGGCTCACTGAGCCATGTGTTCTCGTATCTGTACCTGCTCGAGAGTCTCTATCACGGATTCTATGTCGCCACACCGGACGGTCGGGTGCAGGTCTGGAATCATGGTTGTGAGGAATTACTCGGGATCTCGAACGAGCAGATCATTGGTCAACCAGGACTGGGTGGTCAGATTCAATACCGGAAGAAATCCGGGCAGGAGCCTGCGCCTGCGGAGTGCCCGATCCGCCTGGCGATCGAGACGGGGCGAACACAGTCATCCGAACTTCAGGTGCGACGAGCCGATGGTGAATGGCTGTCGGTTGAAATTCAGACCTTGCCATTAATCGACGCCGCCGGGCATCTTCAAGGAGTCGCGGAAATCTTTCGGGACGCGTCGGCCGGGCGTGAGAAAGGGCACTATCGAGACCTGCGTCTGATGGCCAGTCGCGACGCGCTGACGCATGTCGCCAATCGAGGGGAACTCCAGAAACATATCGATCTTGAATTCAACAATTGCAAAGAGCGTGACTTCACGCACCCCTTCAGCATTATTTTTCTGGACGTTGACCACTTTAAGAAGGCCAATGACACGTATGGCCACGCGGCTGGTGACGAGGTGTTGATCAGTCTGGCGAGACTACTGCAGCACGAGATGTATTCCGGTGAGCTGGTCGCACGTTACGGCGGCGAAGAGTTCGTCGTGCTCTGTCCGGAAACTCCCATGGACACTGCCTTCAACAAGGCGGAGCGTCTGCGTGTGGCGATCGAAAATGCAAAGGTCGTTAAGACCGATGAGTTCAGAATAACCGCGTCGTTTGGCATCGCAGAACTCGAACCGGGCGACGAACCGGATGACGTGCTGCAGCGTGCGGACAAGGCTCTCTACATCTCGAAACATCAGGGGCGAAACCGCACCAGCAAACTCACTGCTACGCAACTGCGGAATCACGATCCGTTGATGGTCAAGCCATCACTCGCCACACCGGACCAGTTCGTCTGTGATGTCAAATTGAAGGCCTGCATCGCCGCCGACATGATCGTCTACAAACTGAAGGCATTCGTGGACGGGATCGGCGCTCATTTGGGGAAAGTCACCGCTTCGTCAGTCACGATGCGACTTGGTCATCGCGGGCTGCTCGGGTCCTGGGGGGCGACCCCGGATAAGCAGCCCGTTGAAGTGCGGCTGACCATCGGTGACAGTCGCACGACCACACAGCGCGGGGCGAATCTGCTGGTCGAAATTCAGGTACACATCGTACCCCTGGGCCGCGTCCGCGTCGTCGAGGTGTTTCAGACCAGATGTCGATCTGTCCTGAAAGATCTCCGCGAATATCTGGCGGCCGACTACGACGATATGAGCGAGTAGTCAGAAACGATCTGCCTGCCCGGAATCGCACCTATGAGACCACTGGCAGGTCGATTTGCAGACCGTGATTGAACTGCCGCGTTACGATGGAACCCATCAACGTCGTGGTGGTAATGTCGTGAACATCGACTTCGACCAGTGAACCGGCCAGTCGGGGATTTCCGTCAAAGACGACGATGCGATCGCAATCCGTCCGTCCAACAAGCTGGATCAATGGCGACTCTGCGTCGTCTTCTCCACGCTTCGTGGCCGTCTTGCTGGCACCTTCGCACAGCACCTCGACCGTCCGACCGATGAACTCGGCGTTGTCCTCTTCGCTGACGCGGTTCTGCAGCGCGAGCATGTCGTTGTTGCGGCGCTTCTTGACTTGTTCCGGTACGTCATCCGGCCAGAGCCCGTGCGCTTTCGTACCGGGACGTTCGCTGTATTTGAAGATGAAACTGTTCTTGAAGCGGAACTCTTCAATCAGCGACATGCTCTTCTGGAAAGCCTCTTCAGTCTCGCCGCAGAAGCCTACGATGAAGTCGCTGGAGACCGCACACCCCGGTACCGTCTCGTTGATTCGATGCATCATCTCACGATATTCGGCGACGGTATAACCGCGTTTCATCGCCTTCAGCTGTTCGTCGCACCCCGACTGCGCCGGCACGTGCAGATACCGACACACTTTCGGCAAGTCTCGGACTGCCTGCAGCAGGTCGTCTGTCATGTCCTTCGGATAGTTCGTCACGAACTTGATTCGATCAATTCCGTCCGTGTCGTGAATCAGCTCCAACAGATCAGACAAGCGATACTCGCGACCGTTTTCGGTATGACGATAACTGTTGACCGTCTGGCCGAGGAGAGTGACCTCTCTGACCCCTTGTTGAGCGAGCGTTTTCACTTCCGAGGCGATCAGACTGGGCGGGCGACTTTGTTCCGGGCCGCGAGTCATCGGCACGACGCAGTAAGTGCAGAACTTGTCGCAGCCGATCATGATGCGAACGAATGCCTGGTACGGTGATGATCGCATTTCCGGATCGCGCAGCGGGTCATAACTTTCGAAACTGCTGGCGACGGATTCTCTCGATCCGCCTTTTCGGTCGAGACTCAACGCCGTCTGCCGTTCTCGACCGTGGCGAGCCTCGTCAATCAGCCTCGGAATCTCGCCAAGCTGCCCGGTGCCGACGATCAGGTCCACATGCGGAGCGCGTTCGAAGATCAGTTCCTGATCCTTCTGAGCCATGCATCCCATGACTCCGATGACAAGGTGGGGTCGAACTCGCTTCTGGAACTTGATCCGGCCGAGCTGACTGTAAATCTTGTGTTCGGCATGTTCACGGACGCTGCACGTGTTAAAAAGAATCGTGTCAGCCGCCTTGATGTCATCCGTCAACTCGAAGTGCTGTTTACGTAGCGCGGCGACTACCAGTTCGCTGTCCAGCATGTTCATCTGACAGCCGACGGTTTCGATGTAGAGTCGATTGTTGTGAGTCGTCTCTGACATGAGTTCTTTTCAGTTAGTCCGTCGAGTCACGATCCGCTGCAGCAGTGTGTTCCTTCATCGTTCGCGACCACTCCCGATCGACTGCTGTCAACCACGCCGCGAGTGCTCGTTTCGCAAATCACGGAGTTGTTTATGGACGGGTACTTACCCGGCACTATCTCATCACGGTGCTCGCCTTGCCGGGTGCCGTCACCTTGTTTGCCATTCTCGACGCCAACGCCGCTTCAGGTTGCGAACCGACTTCCAGCTCATTCTGCATTCTTGTCAGGTGATCCTTCACTGCAGCGTGCTCAAACTCATTTCGATAGTTTGTCACCAGCTGGACGAATGATCGCAACGCAAGAATTGCCGCCATCGAGTACAGCACGATATGCCAGATCGTCATCGCGGGCCTCCTTCGTCTTCCTGACAGTGGAGTGATTCCGACGCTGTCTGGATGGCAGCAGCCGGAAATTACATTGACCGAATTGTTCTCACCAATCCTTTTGTAATCCATGTTGAATTCTGACCGAAGTACGCAGAGGCCGATTCACGATTCCTGCCTCTGCACTATCGCCAGTCGAAGCCAGCTCTACTCCCTGGCCCGTTCCACGTAAGTTCCGGACCGGGCATCGACTCTAATCTTATCGCCCTGATTGATGAAGGCCGGAACCTGGACTTCAGCTCCCGTTTCGACCGTCGCCGACTTCGTCACGTTTGCGGTCGTGTTACCTCTGGCCGCTGGTTCCGTATATGTCACCTCAACGATGACATGCGCAGGCGGGTCGACACCAATGAGCTGTTCGTTGTAGTACAGAAGTTCGCACTTGGCCCCATCAAGCAGAAATTTGGCAATGTCGCCCAGCTTCTCTGCCGAAATCGTGAACTGATCGTAGGTCTCATCTTCCATGAAAACGAACCCGTCCCCATCCTGGTACAGGTACTGACCGTTTGACTTGCGAACGTCGGCCTGTTCAAGGCTGTCGCCGCTGCGATACGTCGGCGAGATGTTCGTTCCCTTGATCAGATGTCGCAACTTGAGTTTGTAAAGAGCCTGGCCTTTGCCTGGTTTGACGAAGTGGCAGTCGATGATGTCGTACGGTTCGCCGTCAACGAGAACTTTGAGACCTTTTTTGAAGTCGCTGGAATTGATGTTCATTGTGGATCACTCGTTTGCGGTTCTGTCTGGTATTCCATCGCGCTGCTGATTGTTGAATCCTTGATTCCTGCAGCGTTTGACTGTCTTAAGAAGGGCGGGACAATAGCAGATCAAATCAACGGCACAAATGTCGAAGGTTTGACCTCGAAGTTGCTTCCGACCAATCTGTCGTCAAGCCGTCAATAAAAACAGAGAGTGGTCGGCGCCTGCGGCCTGGCCAATGCTCGGAATGTCTGGCGAAACGGTCACTTTGGCATTACTTAAGTGAGAACTCAGTGTCTGCATCAGGTCTTGGTTTATGGCAGGTTTCGGGTGTTCAGACGGACTGGCACCGCTCCCTGGCTCAGGCGATCCGTGATCCAGCTGAGCTTCTGAGGCGGCTGGAACTTGGTCACATGGCGGACCGATATTCGAACGGTGCAGCGAGCGAGTTCGCCCTTCTGGTCCCACGCAGTTTTCTGGCTCGAATGCAGATCGGAGATGCAAGCGACCCTCTGCTGAGGCAGGTGCTTCCTGTTGACGACGAGCTGCAGCCTGTCTCCGGTTTCGTGGTCGATGCCGTTTCTGACGCCAGCTTTCGAACGGCTCCAGGGTTGCTGCATAAGTACTCGGGCCGAGCGCTGATGATCGCCGCCGGAAGCTGCGCGGTGAATTGCCGGTACTGCTTTCGGCGTCACTATCCGTACGGCGACGAGCCCAGACGACTCGACGATTGGGAGCCGGCTCTGGCGCAGCTTCGAGCGGACTCGTCGATTTCGGAATTGCTGCTCAGCGGCGGCGATCCGCTCATGCTGACCGACCTTCGGTTGTCTCAACTGGTCGACCGCGTCGAAGACGTGCCGCATCTCAAGCGGTTGCGGATTCACACTCGACTGCCAATCGTCCTGCCTGACCGTGTTACCGATGAACTGCTCAGGATTCTTAAAGAAAGTCGCCTCACGCCAGTTGTCGTGGTTCACGCAAACCACTCGAACGAGGTCGTCGCAGACTGCGCTGACGCCCTGCGCCGACTCGTTCGAGCCGGCATTACTGTTCTGAATCAGTCGGTGCTGCTGCGAAAAGTCAACGACTCGGTCGACGCTCTGGCGGGTTTATCCGAGTCGCTGATTAATCTCGGCGTGATTCCGTACTATCTCCATCAGTTGGATCGTGTTGCGGGGGCGGCTCATTTCGAAGTTGATCCCGCTGTTGGCAGACGTCTGATTCGCGAGCTTCGCGCACGCGTTCCAGGCTATGCCGTTCCACGATATGTCCAGGAAATCGCTGGTGAAGCGCACAAGACAGTTATCGAGTGACATCGACTCAATCATTCATACGGAGACAGCATCTTGATCGCACATCAATCGTCCGCTCGGCTGTTCGTTGTTTTAACCGGTCTGGTACTGATCATTGGATTGGCCGGCACCGTTGATGCCGGTTCATCGAACAGTCTGATGGATATCTCCGCCGACGGAACTTTGCTCGCCTGCAGCAATCGAGACAGCGGAACTGTCACCTTCGTTGATCTTTCGACAAATCAAGTGCTGCGGGAAATCAAAGTCGGACACAAACCTGAAGGCGTTTCCTTCATCGGCACATCGCACGAGATCGCTGTCGCGATTTACGAAGACGATGTCGTCGTGTTTCTGGACGGCGACTCCGGCAACATTCGTGGAAAGGTCCCAGTCTTCGACGAGCCTTACGGCATTATCTCCACGAAAGACGGCAGTCGCATTTACGTGACGCTCGAATACCCGGGGCAGGTCGTCGAAATTGATCCGCAATCCGCAAAGATCACTCGTGAGCTGCCCGCCGGATCGTTCCCGCGCGGAATCGCGATCGCACCTGATGAAAAGCGGCTGCTGATCTCGGAGTATCTGACCGCCACCGTTCGCTCGATCGATCGAACCTCCGGTAAACTCGTCGATGAATGGCCGGGCAGCAGCACGGACAATCTCGCCAGACAACTTGTCATTCATCCAACCAGGCCAAAGGCTTACGTGACGTTCATTCGATCGAAAGTCACCGCCCATCAGGGCACCGGTTCGATCTTTCCGTACGTGGCGATTACCGATCTTGTCGATTCTGAAGACTCGCGTCGAAAACGAATGCCGCTGGATTCGGTCTTCGGAACTCAGGTCACCGCGAATCCCTGGGAAACCGACATCAGCCCTGACGGCAAGCATCTGTTTGTCGTGTTTTCGGGTACCGATGACGTCTTCGTTTGCAACACGATCGACGACGACTATCGAGAACTCAGCCTGGCGAGATACATCGCGACCGGTCGCAACCCGCGAGCCGTTCGCGTCTCTCCCGACGGAAAGCGTTTCTTCGTCTACAACGCGCTGGACTTCGAAGTCGTCGCCTTTGACGCAAAATCGCTCCAGCAAACCGGTCGCATTTCCGTGACGAAGAATCCGTTGCCAGAAGAAATTCACCTGGGAAAAGTTCTGTTCTACACGGCACTGCAACCGATGACCGCTCGACGTTGGATTTCCTGTTCCAGTTGTCACCCGGACGGACAGCCCGACGGCAGGACCTGGCACAATCCTGAAGGCCTGCGTCAGACTCCGCCGCTACAGGGACTCGCTTTCACGCATCCTCAACACTGGTCGGCTGATCGGAACGAAACACAGGACTTTGAGCACACGATCCGAGGCCCTCTCATGGGAGGGCAGGGGTTGCTGAAAGGTAGTCTCAACAAGCCGCTGGGCGAGACGAACAAAGGATTGTCCAGATCGCTCGACGCTCTCGCGGCTTACACCAACTCGCATTCGTTTACCCTTAGCCCGCACGCGAATCAGGGATTGTCCGAGGACGCGGAACGCGGACGAACGCTGTTTTTCTCGAAGCAGACAAAATGTGCCGAGTGCCACACCGGGCCGTTCTTTACCGACTCGCAGTCAGGCCGACCGAGCGTTCGCCACGACGTTGGCACCGGCAACGCCGACGAGTCAGAAGTCATGGGCCCGGCCTACGACACACCCATGCTGCTTGGTCTGTATCGATCGGCTCCGTATCTGCATCACGGCGTCGCGGCAACTCTGCAGGATGTTCTGACAACGCAGAACGCGGGTGATAAGCACGGCACGACCAGCCATCTCTCTGCGGACCAGATCGAAGATCTCACCGCGTTTCTCAAGGCACTTCCTTACGAGCTTCCGGAACCGCAGGCAGCAGCAGCAGGCATCGTAAAAGTCGCCAACTGAGGACTCTGCCAATCCACGAGGTGAAGACAAAGAAGATGCCACTCCGCCCGAGACACACAACCGCCTCGCTTCTCACGCTGCGGATCGCCTGCATCCTGACGCTGTTTATGCAGACGCAGTGCGGCCTTTCAGCGGATGATCAACAACAGCTTCGGACGATTCTGCGACGACCGATTGCCATGGTCCAGGCCGACCACGTGCTGTACGTCGCGAATCGTGACACAGGATCGATTTCGGTTGTGGATTCTGCTTCGGGAGTTGTCCTCAACGAAGTCGTCGTGTCGAGCCGCCTGGATGATCTCGCCATTCTCTCCAGCTCTCGGACACTGCTGGCCGTGAATTCCGAATCCCATGAACTCATCGTGCTGCAAATGTTTCGGGACGCTGCCCGAGTGCCAGGCATTCGGAAAAAACGCAGCGAAGGGTTGGCGAAGTATCCAGTCAGCATCGTCTCAGCACCTGATGGAGAACGCGCCAGCTGCGTTTCAAAGTGGTCTCGACGCCTGACCGTCATCGACGCCAATACCTTTTCGTTCGAACGGACACTCAGGAAGTTTGTCGACCTGCCATTTGTGCCACTGCGTCAGTGTTTCCTGAATGATCGACTGGTACTGGTCGCTGATGCTCACGGAGGCGAACTCGCAATCGTCGATGCCGCAGCCGGTGAGCTGATCTCACACCAGAAACTGATCGGCCACAACATCCGTGGTCTGGCAGTGACCGAC
>JAQBWV010000188.1 GCA_027624335.1 Planctomycetota bacterium | reverse complement strand
TTATCGAAATCCACGCCGATCGCCGGGAGTCGCGGGCGGGTTCGGTTCTGCGAACAGTCCGCAACGAGGTGATTCGGAATCAGCCACGGCGATCACTCCCGAAACCGACATTACTGACGGCGTGCCGTGCGATCACATCGTTGAGTCTGCTGGAATCAGTGATCGACCACCTGGTGGCAGGCAGACAGCTGGCTGCCCTGGGAGCGAACCTGGGTCCCGCTGATCTGCAGGTCCAGCTGACAAAGCAGCAGCGCAGGAATCGCGACGAACTGCTCAGCCAGATTACAGCCGGAATGCTGACGCCGCCGACGTCGCGAGAACTGGCAACGTCGGTCGACCTGAAACTTCCGGAAGTCGAGCAGTTGTTGAATCTATGGGTCGAAGACGCGATGCTGATCCGCATCGGCGACGGTCTCTACTTCACACCTGAAGCTCTGAACGAAGCCCGCCATCGCTGCCACGATCAGATTCACGGGAACGGCCCGGCCACCATGGCCGAACTCCGTGACGCCTGGGGCGTCACCCGCAAATTCGCCGTCCCTCTCTGCGAATACTTCGACTCAATCGGCGTCACAACCCGCGACGCAGACTTGAGATCCGCCGGCCCACAAATCGAGATCGCACGATAGCCAATCTGAGTAATTACTCAGCGGCCAACAGGTCTTCGATAGCATTGTGGACTTCCGCTTCGTCGATTCCTTTTCCGGCATCGACGTCGTTCTTGAAGACTTTCACGAGTTCGCCTTTCCGGTTGTAGAGACGGAAGTACGGCAGACCGGCGTCTCCGATATCGTAAGCCGTGAACGATTCGTCGCCTCCACCGAGTGAACAGGCCAGGTTCTCGAAAGTGGCTTTCTGCTCTTTAAGAAACTCCAGCGCGTCTGCGTGCGCGTCGGGATCGTCGAAACTCATCGAGATCACGACGAGGTCGTCAGGGTGCTTTGCTGCCGCGGCGACCGTATGCGGAAACGCCTTGCGACAAGGCACGCACCAGGTCGCCCAGAAGTCGACGAACACGACTTTGCCTTTGTGCCGGGCGATGGTCGCTTTGAATTCGTCAGGAGTGGCAGTCGTCAGTTTGATGTCTGCTGAGCCTGCCGTGGGAAGCGACTCCACCGCGCTGGTTACATCTGAAAGAGGTGGTTCGGAGTTGCCTTCGGGGGCCTGCTCGATGCCGACTCCCGCTGATTGATCCGACGCTGTATCTGAAGTCGTCGATGGTCCCATTGAAACGGAGGCCCCCGAAGATTCGGCTGGGGTTGGGGTCTTGTCACCGCACCCGCAGAGTCCCAGAACGAGTGCCGTCTGAGTGATCAACAATGCCTGTATTCTGAAAGACATGGCAGTTCTCCTTGCCTGTTTACGTGTTTTCGTTGTCGAGCGATCGTGGTTCATTTGGAATGATCGAGTGGAAGATGATTGTGATTGCCTGAACTTACGGGGCATGGCCCTTCGCGGTTATGCGGGAGGTTACTGGACAGGGCCAGGCTCGGTAAACTGCCGCAGGTTACTGACACCGGTCGAGCCCAACCATGGCCTCGAATGTAATCATGAGCGAGGCGTTATATTCGGTCTACGTGGCGTGACTGTGACAATAGACCGTGACAATGGTAGAGGTCGATTGCAGGATCAAGGACTTTGAGTGTTGTTGACGAAGACATTCTTGTCACTTTTGAACGCAGACGCTACGTTGACGGCTCTCTGGTCAGGTTCGATCTATAAATGGATTTGTGATCGATTTGAAGTAGTGCCGGGGAACACAGACCCAGCCGGATGACGGCCTGGACAGGAGCGCAAGGGACGAAATATGGCTGAAGCAATGTTGCCGGCGGAACTCGCCGAAGTCACAGACCCTCTGCAACCTGATGACGAGCTGCTGACTGCCGGGGAACTCGCGGAGCTGTCAATCTTTGAAGAGCTCAAGAAGACGCCGTCGTTTCAAAGATTTCCAGGGACATCGGTTCTCAGGAAGTGCCGAAAAGGACGTGCTCTGGTTCGGCAGGGTGATTCCGGTGCCACGGCATTTTCGATTCTCACCACGGAAGACGTGATCGAGCTGCGCGAGAATCAGGTCAAGTCGCTGCAGGCAGCCATTGAAGCGAAACAGACGAAAACCGGTAACGGACCGCACATCTACTACGCTGGCGATTCTGTCGGTGCTTTGAAGAAGCGCCTGCAGTCACATGCGCAGGAGATTGCCGATCTCAAGCTGAAACTTTCGCAGGCGGCAAAACTTCCCGAAGAGCGGCATGTCGCGACGGCTCACCTGCTGCTGAGCACTGACAGCGGCTTTCGCCCTGGGCTACTGCATCGTCTGGGAAAGATGTTCTCCGGGTCGGCGAAGGCTTCTAAAAGACCAAAGTCGATTCCGATCGATGGTCCGTCGGACATTGACTCCACGACGAAAAAGGCTCCTCTTCACGAGGGTGAGCTGTTCGGCGAAATGAGCTGTATGAATCGTGCTCCGCGGTCGGCGACGGTCATGGCCGAAGTAGACTGCTACATGCTGGAAATGTTGCGCAACGTACTGGACATGCTGCACAACGATCCTGTTTACCGGAAGAAGCTTGATGAAGTGTATCGGGCGCGAGTGCTCGATGGACATGTTCGCCAGCTGCCAATCTTCGAAGGGCTCTCGGCAGATGACTTTGAGAAGATCAAGGATCGCATCGAGCTGGTCAACTTCGAAGCTGGTTCCGTGGTCTTTGAGGAGTTCGAACCGTCGGACTCGTTCTACGTCGTTCGCAGTGGGCTGGTGAAGATCGTCAAGAATGCCTGGACCCTGTTCCGCACGGAAGAATTCAAGGCGGAGCACTGGAAGAACATCTGGAAGGCTCTCGTCGAAAGCGCCGAAGAGGGACTCGGAAATCAGGTCTGGGGACGACTGCCGGACGAGATCCAGGCAGCGGCCAGGGAAGCTGCGACAAATCCACCCAGCGCAGAGATTCAGCAGACTCTGATCAATTCGTTGAACAGTCTGATCCGGACGGGCGACCTGCACGTGGCATTGGGGAAAACGACTGAGGAAACGTGCATCGCCATCGACAGTGCTCAGGTGGCGGTCGATTGTGAGCATTTTCCGGATGACACAAAAAAATGGTCAGAACTGGATGTTCGAACGTTTCACCGTTCATTGATTGAGTTTCTCTATCCGCAGGGGATTCCTGCTCGTGCAGCATCGTCGGGAGCTCGCAAGACACTTCGATATATGGGGCGAGGAGAGGGCTTCGGAGAACTCGGTGTCGTCACAGATGCTCAACGAAGTGCCACTATCTTTGCCTATGATCACCCGGACGGCGGCGCGAATCAGCGGCTGCCGGATTCAAGAACCGGCGCGATCCCGTCGCGTGTCGAACTGGTGAAAGTCTCCCGCGAAGATTTTCTGTGGCTGACGCAGCAGTCGAAAACGCTGAAAAACCGAGTTGACGGCATCGTGGCTGACTATCAGAAGCAGGCAAAAATTCAGCGGGATACGATTAACGATCGTGTCGAAGTCCGTTCGCAGTCTCCGGAGTTTGAGCAGCTCGGCCTGATCCAGGGTCAGAAGCTGATGCTGATCGACCTCGACCGCTGCACTCGCTGTGGACAATGCGTTGATGCCTGCGTTTCCGCTCATGATGATGGTCGAACACGGTTGTATCTGGATGGTCCCCGATTCGAGAAATATCTCATTCCGCTGTCCTGCCGATCTTGCATGGATCCAGTTTGCATGATTGGATGCCCGGTCGGGTCCATCAATCGCGGCGACAATGGCGAGATCCAGATTCGCGACTGGTGCATCGGCTGCAGCCTGTGTGCCGACCAGTGTCCTTACGGATCGATCCAGATGAACGCTCTGGAAGGCGGGCTGGAGCTGACAGCCAGTCAGCAGGCATTGCTCGGTGGGGAGGACATCAAGTCGGTCACCGAACTCGCGGTTGTTTGTGATCTGTGCAGTTCTCTACCGAGCAAAGAACCATCGTGCGTTTACGCGTGCCCTCACGATGCGGCCATGCGAGTCAACTCGCTCGAATTCTTCTTTGAACATACGTGATGAAACAGTAGCTTCAATTCGGGCTGAGGCTCGACCCACTCTCTGACAGAGCGACATGAGGTTTCGCAGTGCTGCTTGACAGGACACATCGCACGTGGGCGTTCATCTCTGCGGTCATCATGACTGTGGCTACGGTGTCGTATGTGTTTTACGCCGAGTCGACACCGAAGGGTCCCAGCGGCGGGAGCCTGATGGGCCTGCTGTATGGTGTCGTCGGTTCGCTCATGATGATTTATGCCGGTCTGTTGGGCGGGCGGAAACAGTTTCCGTTCTGGCGACTCGGCAGCGCTCAGTTCTGGTTGCGCGGGCACATCTGGTTCGGGACGCTGAGTTTTCCAATCATCCTGTTTCATGCCGGGTTTGAGCTTGGTGGATTGCTTGAACAGGTGCTGATGGGCTTCTTCTTTGTTGTGTGGATGAGCGGCTTCTTCGGCCTCGCCATGCAGCACTTCATGCCGAAGTTGCTCACGTCGCGAGTCCCTCGCGAAACGTTTGCCGTCCAGATTCCATACATCCGAAAAAGGAATCGCATACTCGCCGACAAGATGGTCTCGATCGATTGCGGCCCCGTTCCGCTCGACGGAGATCCGATGGAAAAGGATCTGACACGGCTTGGTAAATTTGCTGCCGAGATCATCGCGAAAGAAAAACTCGCCAAGGGCAAGGCCGCCAAGGAAGAAGTGAAGGCGGAGAAGGCCGGCTGGTTCGAAAGGATTCCTGGTGACGACGTTGGCCTGTTTCAGGACCTGGCCAAACACGCCAAGAACGAAGGCTGGATTAACAAAGTCGACAACTTCCCGGACCAGATCATTGCCATTTATGAGATTCCAGGAGTCGGTGCGAGCGGCGAGTCTGCGGACAACGATGAATCGGTAGCGACGACTGCTCCAGTAATGCCCGCTGTCAAATCAGCCGGTTCCCCGCTCGATCAAATGAAGGCGAAGAAGGCTGCAGGTTCTCCGCTCGACCAGCTGAAAGCCAAACAGGCGTTGTCGCCGCTTGAGCAGATGAAAGCCAAACAGACGCTTTCTCCTCTGGAGCAGATGAAGGCCAAAAAAGCCGCAGCTGATGGCGAAGCAAAACCGAAAGCAATGTCTCCTCTGGAGATGGCGCGTCAGGCGGGACCGAAGGGCGGAGCCAAACCTTCCGCTGGCGCGAAGGTGTCACCACTTGAAATGGCTCGTAAAATGGGAGCAGCAGGCGGCAGTCCCGCAGCTTCTGAGGATTCAATATCCAAGCCGACTGCGAAGCTGTCACCGCTGGAAATGGCTCGCCAGAGGGGAGCCGCTGGTAGTGGTGGCACAAAGAAAGCGTCACTCGCTCCGGCAGCCTCCACTGAAAAGCCTCCGCTGAAGCAGATTGCTCCCGCCCCCGCTCCGAGTGCTTCCAGGAAGCCTCAGCCCAGCCTGACGATGGTCGCGGACGTCAGCTCTGAAGTCGCCGCTGTCCATCAACTGCTGACGGAGAAGTATGGCTACGCTGACGCTCTGGCCAGAAAGGCTGCGGAGCTGACTCGTGAATTTCTCAAGACAGATCCGGAAGCTGACATCGCGGCAATCAGGAAGCTGTTCGTTGAGAAGTACGGATACGACGAGAGTAAAGCGGTCGACATCGCGGAGAAAGTTCGACCATTCATCGACGGTTCTGCAGAGAAAGCAGCAGCAGAAAAATCGGCTCAGGCGATAGCAGCAGCGACCGCTCCTGCGCCTCAGGAAGTTGCCACGACTGAGATACCGACAGGAGCTGACAGGTCTGTCACTGGCAGGAAGCTTTCCCCGCTGGAGATGGCTCGCCAGATGGGCGCTGTCGGCAGTGGTGGAGCGAAGAAAGTCCCTGCCGTCACTGCGGTAGATTCTGGTGGACCGGAAAAAAAACTGTCGCCGCTCGAGCAGTTGAAAGCCAAAGCCGCTGCCGGAAAAGCCGGCGGCGGAAATGTAACTGCGGTGGGCGGCGACAAGCCGAAATCACCGCTGGATATGATCAAGGCCAAAGCTGCGGGTGCACAGCCACCAGGGGGCGGTGACAAACCGAAATCGCCATTGGAGATGCTGAAGGGCAAAGCTGGCGCAGGCGGCGACAAGCCGAAGTCGCCTCTGGAAATGATGAAAGCCAAAGGCGGAGCAGGGGTCACTAAGCCGAAGCCTGCCACGCCCGTCGCCAAAAAGCCGCCCGACCCCGTCAAAAAGAAAACGGTGATCACACGGCCCTCGCTGCGAACTGAAGAGCTTCGTAGCTTTTACCTGAAGACCGTACGGCCGTTCCTCGTCAGCGATGGCAGAAACAGTCGACTGGCTGACATCACCGAATCATCGCGAGCGTTTACTCAGATGCGTGGAACGCTGCCGGTAGAATTGCATGACACTCTCGAAAGCCTGAGAGCTTACTGCGAAGAGCACCGTCAGTTTGCCGAGCAGATCCGCATTCGTGCCTGGTTGCACTATTGGCTGGCTATCCATATCCCGTTTTCAATCGCGTTGTTCGTGCTGTTTGTTGTCCACGTGGTCGTCGCATTGCGTGTCGTACCGTGGGAATCCCCGTTCCGTCTCTGACTTCTACATGCACTGAGCTCTCGCGCTGCGCTCCGCCCCTCTTGTTAAGGAGCGTGTCCGGATAAACTTTCCTGATGACAGTCAGTCTGATATCGGAAGTTATTCACGACACGTTCCAGATTCTTTGTTCTGAGTCTCAAGTGACTCCGCCATGGCAGTGGAATAGTCAGTTATGCCGGTCCAGTATACGAGCCGCGAACTCTCCGAACGGGTCGAAATTGAATCGCATCGACGTCCCAACCGATTTCGGCGCAGGACGTGGTGGGCAGCGTTCTGGCTCAGCGTGGCGTGCGTATTGTGGCTCGCTTACGAAGGCGGGAACGGTAACCACCACATTTTCGAAGGTGGGGATGTCGCGAACGTTCATCGGTTGTTTGAGAACGACTGTGCGAAGTGTCATACAACCTGGGCACCGCTTGACCGTGCGCTGAACATCGACTTTTCGCATACCGTCTACTCCGTTGAGAACTCGGCCTGCCTCGCCTGCCATCCCGGCTCGACACATCACGAAAACCAGATCCCCGCTCACAAAGATATCTCGTGCGCCGAGTGTCACATCGAGCACGTTGGCGATCACGCTCTCGTTCGTGTTATGGATCGAGTCTGTGTGCAGTGCCATCGCGAACTTAAGACATCCGATGGCGAGAAGTCGTTTGTCGCATCGGTAACCGAGTTCGGTCGAAAGAACGGTCATCCCGAGTTTGCCATTTCGAGACTTTTGAAAAGCAAGTCGGTCGACACAACGGGGATCGGTCCTAAGCATGCCGTTCTGAAGCTTCTGAAATTCGACAAGGAAACTGGTTGGCGGGATCGGGCAAACATTCGGTTCAACCATTCCGCTCACCTGAAGTCAGAACGCGACGCTGACGGAAACCTTGTTTATGGCATCATCGGGCAGGATCAGCGGTTGAGTGCTCAGCGATTCACCGACCTGTCCCAGACCTGCAGTGTCTGTCACAAAACGGATTCCGAAGGCAGGTACATGCTGCCGATACGTTTCGAGCAGCATTGCCAGTCGTGCCATCCTTTGTACTTCGATAATCGCCGGTTTCCGAAGGAACAGGTTCCTCATCAGCGACCGGACATCGTGCGAGGATTCCTGACTGACAAATACACACTCGCGGCAGTTCGGAATCCCGAGGCTGTCGAGGCTGCTCCACCTGTTCGATCGATTCCCGGTCGCCAGTCACGTCCGGTGCTTTCGAAAGATCAGACGCAGTGGCTGGTTGAACAACTCAAGATCGCAGAAAACGAAACGCTGCGGCACAATCACGTTTTTTTCGGACCGGAAGCCAAAGGCGGTTGTGCGTACTGTCACACAGTCGAAAACCAGGACGATCCGGGACTATGGAAAATCGTCCCACCAGACATTCCCGATCGGTGGGAGCCACACGCGTTTTTCAGTCACGAAGCTCATCAGATGATGAATTGTGCCGAATGCCACGACGGTGTCGGAAAAAGCAAAGATACCGGCGACGTGCTGCTTCCGAACATGGAGTTGTGCCGAAAGTGTCACTCACGACAGCCCGAACAGCCGGCTGCCGGCAGTTCATCGCGGCGTTCCGGGGCGAGAAGCGATTGTGTCGAATGCCATATCTACCACGATCACGGCAAAGACAGGTTCGTAGGCACAATGGATTCACTGCTTGATGCGTCGAAGGCCAATCCAGACGCGATTCTGAAGGACAGAATCACGAATTAAAGATGAGAGTTGAGACTAAGTACAGATCCCGTAAATAAAGGACGGGTACTCGGAAGGCTGACGCAAAGACGCTGAGCCGCAAAGAAAAGGCAACCATTGAGAAATTCAGTGGTTGTCGCTGTGATGTCAGTGAGTTGGCGGGTCAATGAGCAGCTCATTGCGAAATTCCGCGTCTTGGCGCCAGATCATGATTTCTGACGAGTATCAACCCCTTATTCGCGGGGCCCTTACTTGGTGTGCATATTCCCACCCTGCGCATTCGTCGCATGGGCGTGATGGTGACTGTTCGGTTCCGGATTTCCGGAGAAGTTGATGGACTGGAAATTGACATTCAGAGTGTTGTTCACTGCAACCGCGCTGGCGGGTGTTGCTGTGTCCGGCCGGACGTCATTGGGTGTCGAACCTGCAGAGTCGGTGAGCGTCGCGCTGCGCTCGTTTAACAAGGCTGCGGAAGCAGATGGCTCCGCGATCGTCGATCGCGGCCGACATTTCCTGGGAGTCGGTTCGTGCTCGGCGTCCAATTGTCACGGTGGCGATGGAACTCGCGGCGCCGTCGGCAGTGAATACAGCATATGGATTCAGGCCGACAAACACGCGGAAGCCTTTTCTGTTCTCTACAACGAAACGTCGCAGCGAATGGCTCGACTGTTGAAGCTGGACAAACCGGCTCATCAGGCAGTGCTGTGTCTGAACTGCCACGCACCGCAGAACGATCCGCCGTTCGCCAGAGCCAGTTCGCACGAATCACTATCGGCATTACTCGACGGCGTCAGTTGCGAAGCCTGTCACGGTGCTGCGTCGGACTGGCTCGGCCCTCACGTTCGTCGCGACTGGTCAAAGAAAAGCTCCGCCGCAAAAGCCGCACTCGGTTTTCGGGACACCAGGGATCTCTGGACTCGTGGGAAGGCGTGCGCTGACTGCCACGTTGGGGAAGCTGGTCGAGACGTGAATCACGATCTCTACGCCGCTGGTCATCCTCGGCTGTTCTTCGAGATGTCAGCGTTCAACGCCAACATGCCCGCTCACTGGGACCGAAACGACGACCGGGAGCGAACCGGTCCGAGTCGCGACAAGTCATCGTTCGAAGCAAAGCTCTGGGCGATCGGGCAACTCGCTTCGGCAGAAGCGGCTCTCGACCTGTTGATTCACCGAGCCGACACCGCGCGAGACGATTTTGTTCTCATTGAAAAGGCCGCAAAGTATCCATCCGATGAAACCGTCGCGGTATGGCCGGAGTTCGCGGAGACCGGATGCTTCGCCTGTCATCACAATCTTGATTCTCCCAGTTGGCGTCAAAAACGCGGCTACGCTTCTCGAAACGCTGGCGGTTATCCGTGGGGCACCTGGTTGTTTCCGATTCTTCCGACCGTCGTCGAGGTTGCAGGTTCAGCGGACCTGACGATTGCCGAAAACCCGTTGGCTCGGCTCACCGCTGAGATGGCTCGCCCTTATCCGAACAGGACAACCGTCGTTTCCGCCGCCAAAGAACTGCAGGCCGTACTGACGAAATCTGCACAGACCATCAACAGCCGTCAGTTAACCGCGGAGCAGATCGCCGGTTGGATGATGGACGTTTCGACCGTTGGAATGTCGGCTTCGCAGCAAAGCTGGGACGGAGCCACTCAATCCTGGTTGTCGCTGACAGCAATCCATCAGGGGTGGAGTGATGTCTCGGGAACTTCATCCGGCGCACGGTCGGAAATGAGTCGTCAGATCAATTCTTCACTGGAGCAGATTCGCGGCCACCTGGAGTTCCCTGTCGACTTCGATAGCCCGCGGAATTTCACGGCCGATCCTGCCACTGCGATCACGACCGAGTTGAAGAAGATTCACGACATTCTTAAGTAGCGGACTTCGTCAGGCACAGCTTGACCTATCTGGTGTATCAAAGGGTTGCCGATGCCGACATCTTTCCGGTTGATCAAACGCGTGATTCAGGTCAGCGCGGTCGGGCTTGCTGCCTTCGTCGTGTTTCAGACAGCCGGGCCGGAGGCTCCGGTAACCGAGTCGGCAGTCGTTGCTCAAGATTCGCTTGACAGCGCGAAGCCACAGTTTCAGGGCATCCGGTCGTGCGTCCCCTGCCACAACGAGTCGATCGGCGAGAACAACCCGTTCATCACGATGAGCCGCGAATTCTGTGTTCTCAACGAAGTCAGCATCTTCACCGGAGACAAGCACCGGCAGGCGTATGAGTTACTCAAAGGTGAACTCGGACTGCGTATGGAGAAAATCCTCGCTCACAGCAGGAGCGAACCAGGTTACAAAGTAACTGACGACAAACAGTGCCTGGCGTGCCATGCCAACTTTCACTGGAAAGAAGGCTTCGAGCGTCCTCCACTGTTCGAGTTTGGCGTGACCTGCGAATCGTGTCACGGGCCGAGTTCGCTCTGGGAAGGACCGCACGACGATCCTCTCTGGCGGAAAGTTTCCGCTGAAGAGAAGGAACAGAAGTACGGCATGATCGATGTTCGAAACCCGGTTCGTCGTGCTCGACAATGCTTCTCGTGTCATGTTGGCAACGTCCAGGAAGGCAAGGTCGTCACGCACGAAATGTACGCCGCCGGGCATCCGCCGCTGCCGGGGATCGAGATCGAAACCTTTTCCGAACAGATGCCGACTCACTGGCGAACTCTGAACGAGAAGGGCGAATTCCAATTCCGCGAAGACTACATCAAAGCCAACTTTCCCGGTCTTGAGCACCAGCCGCTGGACGACTTGGCGCGGACAAAATCCGTAATCATCGGCGGCACGATGGCGTTACGAGAAACGGTCAACCTGTTCGCGTCTCAAGCGGTTGATGATGACTCCCAGGCGTGGCCGGAACTGGCGGTGTTTGATTGCTCGGCCTGTCATCACGAGCTGGCCGCTCCCAGCTGGCGACAGAAGCGAGGCTACGGAAAATCCCTTCCCGGTCGACCGCAGATGTTTGCCTGGCCGGAAGCCCTGGTGAAACTCGGAATCCGTCAGCGCGCCGGCGATAACGACGAAATCTTCCAGAAAGACTGGGACGCTTACCACGGCAGGATGGAAGAACTCCGCCGCGTTCTGGATCGTCGCCCGTTCGGGGATCCGAAAGCTATCCAGGCAGTCGCGATGGGCGAAGCCGGTCTGGTTGCGTGGCTGGACCAGTTGGCGAACGACGTTTTTCGCAGCTCGGTCGGAAAAGACGACGCTCAACGAACGCTGCAGACTTTGGTTTCGTTGCCGCCGGATTCCTATCCTGACTTCCATTCCGCTCGTCAGCTGGTCTGGGCCATTCGGACGATCCTGTCCGAAATGAACTCCGACATTCCGGCATTCGCGGCGGCGGTCGAGGGCGAAACGGAAAAGCAATCCATCGATCGGGCACTGGCGAATCTCAAGGTCTACAACGACTGGAAATCCGGCGACAGAGCATCCGCTCGGCAGAAGGCCAACGAGCTGCTCAGCATGCTTGAACTGACTGAGAAGCTTCGACTGGATCTCCCTGCCGGCGACAAGTACGTCATCGCCGAGCAACTGCCGGAATCGCTGAAAGCGATCGGCGGCTACGATCCGGAGTGGTTCCGCGAGCAGCTTCAGGAACTCGCAAAGAACCTGAGGCCTCAGAGCAACTGACCGGGATTCCGTCGCCAGTTCAACCGCCATTTTACTGTGCCGAGCCCTCTTGAGACGTTACGCTTGACCGTTCACAAAGTCTCGAATTGAGTATTCGAAATCCCAGAGACGAGGGCGGTGAAACATGAGAGTCGGATTTCAGGTTCTTTATGTTCTCGTTGTGGTTGCGTGTTTCGGTATGTTGTCCGGTTCAGCCAGCGCTGAAGTTGTTGCCGGTACGGTTGTCTCGGTCAGTCCGACCAGCAATCGACTGGTGATCAAGCTAAGGTCGAAAGAGACGAATCAGGCATTGCGACTGTCTTCAGAAACCAGAATCCTGATCGACGGGAAAACCGGATACGTCAACCGACTCAAACCGGGACAGGTTGTTTACGCCTTCGTCAGCGGATCGACTGTGACTCGACTCAACGTCAAGTCCATCGGTGACGTGACCGACGATTCAGCGACTCCCGCTGACACTGGTAAGCCGGCGAAACCATCGAAGCCTGAAACGACTCCGTCGAATGAACCGACCGATACTCGCACGGCGTCGACAACCACGACGCCAGTTCGACCGTCCACACGCCCGTCGCGCACTCGTAAACCGGCTACTGACCCGGTTGCCTCTGCGAACGTCATTCAGTCGTCGGGCGGTGACTGGAACCAGTACCGCGGACCGAATCGCGACAACCTTTCCTCGGAAACCGGGCTACTATCGAGCTGGCCAGATGAAGGGCCTGCTCAGACGTGGGTGGCTCGTGGGATCGGAGAAGGCTACTCGGCTGTTTCGATCAGTAACGGTCGCATCTACACGATGGGCAACGTCGGGCGTGACGAGAATGTGATATGCCTCGACCTGGCCACTGGTCGGGAAGTGTGGAGC
>JAQBWV010000187.1 GCA_027624335.1 Planctomycetota bacterium | reverse complement strand
GAGATGGCTACTATTTAACGGATTCGCCGCAGTATGGTCCGCTTGCAGACTTATGTATAAACAACAGGATAGCCTCCGAGTGCGCGTCGCGGGCCCGCTCCGGAGCGATACAGTCCGGCGTGCCCATCACACTGCCGAATGTTGTGAAATGCAGCGGAGTCGTGTCGCCCTCGCTGCCGCCCGCCGGGTCCACTTCGATGATCGCTGACTCGGTTGCGAATCCGGACCTGCCCTTCCGGGCTGAGCATCAGGTTGTGCGGCTTGATGTCGCGGCGAACCATGCCCTGTTCGTGAGCATGTTGCAGACCGAACGCCGCATGGCGGATGTAATCGCACGATTCGTTGACCGGCAGTTGTTCTCGTCGCGACACGACCGCAGTCAGATCCGTCCCGTCCACAAACTCCATCGCCAGAAAATGCACGTTCCCTTCCTGTTCGGCATAGTACGCCGTGACAATACTGGGGTGAGCCACTTGAGCCGCCGCCTGAACCTCGCGTCGATAGTTCCACTTCGCCCTCCTGCTGATACCGTGTGATGTTCGCCGGAGTGCGACTGTGCGGAAACTCTGCACGCATTTCGCTACGTTTTGTTTTCTGATTCGGCCACTTCTGAATTAGAGAGGATGCTCATCATGAAACGTTTTGCGATTGTGCTGCTGACGGTTTGTGTCTGTCTGCTGGCTGGATTGGCTGTGGGACTGCAGAGCGGTGTGGCTCAACTGGCATCTGGTGGCCTGCCCGGTGCCCGGCCAGAGATCGATGCCGCTCGATTCCCGAGTCTGCAGGCGGCGTTTGATGCCATTCCGGAAGGCGGCGGCCTCGTCCGGCTGCCGGCCGGTACGTTCGAGATCACTGAGCCGCTGGTCATTCGCCGCGGCGACGTCTTCATTCAAGGAGCCGGCGGAGCGACGAACATCGTCAATCGCAACGAAGACGGTCAGCCGGCGTTGATTATTCAGCACCCCGACAAAGAGAAGGTCAAGAAGGAAGACCGTCTGTGGCGCGTGATGCTCAGCAACTTTCGCATCACGGGCAACGAGAAGAGTGGCCATGGCATCCTGGCGCACCTGATCGAAGAGATCTTCATTCAGGGAGTCACCGTCAGCTATCACGGCGGCGATGGCATCCGACTTGATCACTGCTATGAAGACCCGCGCGTCAGCGACTGCCTTATTACTTACAACAAAGCCGTCGGTCTGAACCTGCTGGGCTGTCACGACATCGTCGTCGCGGCGAATCAGTTCGAGGAGAATCAGGACGCCGTCCACTGCTTCGACGGGTTCAACCTGTGCATGACCGGGTGTTGCGTCGACGATCATCTGGGCGCGGGCGTCGTGATTGAGAACACGTACGGCTCGGTCGTCAGTGGCAACATGATTGAAGAATGCAACGGCGCGGCGCTGATTATGGACCGCGACTGCTACGGTAACACCGTCAGTGCGAACGTCATCGCCCATAACGGAGCCGGTGTCGACCTGCGGGATGCTCATGGCTGCACGGTCAGCGCGAATACCTTCACAATCATGAAAACCGACGCCGTTCGCATCGGACCGAACAGCGGCCGCATCACGGTGACCGGCAACAATTTCAGCAACAGCGATATCGGCGGCGTAGTCAAACGCGGCACCGCAGACCTCGCCGCCGCCGGTCTGACGATCGAGTCCGCCAACGATCTGGTCATCTCCGGCAACGTTTTCGCGAGCGTGCAGCCGAAAGCCGTCGAACTGAAAGGCAAAACCGCCGCCCGCGTCGTATTCACCTCGAACCTGCTGAAAGACGTCACCAGCGATCACGGCAGGCTGAGCGACTCCGTCGTCAGCGACGTGCTGGAGGTCGAATAGTGGTTGCAGTCATGCGTTAGAAAGATCGCAGAATGCACCGGCGACGCAGCTCCGGCGGAGTTGAGTTGCATGTAGTTTTGGAGGGCATCGCCAAACTCGTTCCGATCGCCACAGCGAAGTACCTTGTGGACAGCTGGCGAGAACGGCTTCGAGACATATTCGCGGCAGCACAGGAGACCCAGGCCGTAATCCAACCAGGCTGCGCTCCAGACATCGCGATGGTGGGAATACGACGACAGATCGATTGGTTCAGGGATATTGAAACGAGGGTCAGCAGCATCGGCGTGCCTCCGGGAAGGCGTGAATTGCACGACGAATTACTTTCTATTCTCGCACGTCAGCGATCCGCCGAGGAGGAGATGCTCTATGCGGCCGAGCGCGTTGATGTCAATGGCGTCGAAGCCGTTCAACAATAGATGGAAGATGCATCAGAGGAGCTGAACTCGTTTCGGCAAAAGTTTCTGATGTCCGAGACCTAATATCGTGCCGGAACGGCGCTTCGCCTGGTGCGGCCTGCTTTTTGTCTGTTTGGATCGACCCCTGGAGATATGCCTTGAAGATTCTAAGCACCGCTTTGATTCTCATTGCCGTCCCGCTGATCGCGAACGCTCAGAATCGTAATCAGCCGGATTTGTTTGACGTTCCAGAAATACGCTCGTCGTGGGATGACCTGACGGACGGAATCAAGACCAGCGAGGACTGGCAGAAACGGCGGGTGGTCCTCAGGCAGCGGTATCTCGATCTGATTCGTGATCAGCACAAGCCGGAGAAGCCGCCACTTGCGTTGAAGGTCCACGAAGAGGTCGTTGTTGACGGTGTCTATCGGCGGCTGCTGATCAGCTACGCGGTGGAATCTGATGAGCGAGCCCATGCGTATCTGGGTATCCCGCTCGGTATTGAGGCTCCCGCTCCCGCGATCGTCGCGCTGCACGGCACGTACAAGTACGGAAAGAAACGAGTCGCCGGGCTGATCGACAATCCGGATAAGGCGTACCTCGATCATCTGTGCCGGCATGGCTACGTCGTCATCGCGCCGGAGCACTTTGTGTCAGGGCACAGGATTCCGCCGGAAGGTCCCTATGAAACAGGAGCCTTCCACAAAAAGCATCCAGACTGGACGGCCGTCGGAAAGTTCACTTACGAGCACTCGGTCGCGATCGATGTGCTGCAAAGTGTGACCGAAGTGGATGACGAGCGAATCGGAGCACTCGGGCATTCACTGGGCGGCCACGGGACGATTTTCCTCGCCGCGTACGACGATCGCATCAAGGCGTCCGCGTGCAATTGTGGTGCCTCGTTCTTCCGACACAACCCGCACGTCGAGGCCTGGTCCCGCGATCGCTGGTATGTCTACTTCAAGCCAATCCGCGAAGGACTGCTCAAGAAAGAAATGCCGCCGATCGACTTTCACGAGATCATGGCACTGATCGTTCCACGAGCATTTCTAGATCTGTCCGGACTGAACGATGGCCACGGACCGACTCAACGTCAGCGACTGCTGATGCTCATGAAGGTCATGGACGTGTACGAACTGGAAAAGTCTCCACAGAATTTCAGCTTTTACGTGCACGGCCGCGGACATTCCGTCGCGCACGAATCACGCCAGCTCATCTATGGGTTCATGGACTCGCACCTGAAACCACCCGACGCGACCAGAACACGACTCGTTGAGACTGAGGAGTAGGCCACGAAGTTTGCGAGAGACTTTCGGTCGAGACTGACCACAAGAACCGGATGCGGCAGGACGAATGATGCGGACAGTTATTCTCCTGAGTTTTTTTTGTGTGTGTGACCGTGGCATCGGAGTCACCTCACACAGTGCAGGCACAGAACGCCAATTCAGAATTGCCGGTCGCAGACACAGAGTTGAAAACGACTGACGATCTGCTGAGAGGCTTCAACGATGACGAGCTGACACGCTTCGCAGGAACGAAATCATCAGGGAATGGGCAACAGGCTCATCGATCCGGACGAGCAGGTCGGCGAGTCTGACGGAGAAGTCGAGTGCACCGAACGACTCGGTGGTCTGCTGCGGTACTACCACCGCACGGCTGCGTAGCAATCCTCCGGCACACGCAATTCACCTGTCCCCCGAACTCTTCAACTCCGCGCCAGTCTGTCGATTCGCGACTCGGCGTAGCGCCGATATTTCAACTGCTCACTCACTTCAGTCGACAGTCACGTCGCTGTGGCGAGTTAGAGATCGGGACGTTGTATCCGGGACTATTCCTGAGCGGAGCGCACCCTGCCCAGGCTGATAGTAAAGCGCGACTGACAGCGTCATCAGCAAGACGGCGCATCCGGTGGCGACAAGGAACGTTCTCTGAACTCTGCTGCGTTTTGCGCAGTATCCAATGAGCATTGGCACGGTCGTCCAGCCGATGCCGCCCACGGCGAAGAACACGCCGACAGCGCGACCATGCAGCGGGGCTTCGACATTCGTCAGCAGAATCGCGATCAGCGTCGGGAAGATCGGTCCGAGAATCAGCCCGGCGGCGGCGGACATCACACTTTCTATATGATTGCGTCAATCATTCTGGCCTTCCTCGTTGTCTGGTGACTTCGAAGTGTGGAAAAGCGTTCGCCGAAGGACAGTTCGTCGAGCAGCTTAATCGGCTGCTCTGGTGCGTGATGACTGTGTTGACCTGACTCGGAATTCACGCGCTGATCGTGCTGCCGTTTATCCTCTGGTTCTTCACTCGCCGAAATCCGTACGAATTCATCCGACAGTTGTCAGAAGCACTTTTGATGGCGTTCTCGACAGCGAGTTCGTCCGCCGCGCTTCCGGTCACGATGGAATGCGTCGAGAGGAATGCCGGATCTCAAAACGCTCGACGAAGTTCGTCCTGCCTCTCGGAGCGACGATCAACATGGATGGCACGGCACTGTATGAAGCGGCGGCGGCGATCTTCATCGCACAGATCTATTCCGCGACGAATCCGGACTTTACGTTTGGTCTGATCGAACAGATCGTCATTGCCGTCCCCGCCACTCTGGCAGCGATCGGTGCGGCGGGAATTCCTGAAGCCGGACCGGTCACGATGCTGATCGTGCTTAACGCAGTCGGGCTTTCGATTGAGTACCTGTCGCTGATCCTGCCGGTAGACTGGTTCCTGGACCGTTTCCGGACGGCCACCAATGCTTTCGGAGACGCGGTCTGTTCGGCAGTCGTCGATCCGACGTTTCCGAAGGATGCAAAAGTCACGGCGTGATCTTTGAGTTCTCGTGGAGCTGACGATTGAGGCTCGTGGAACCACGGATGGGCACGGATTGAAGCAGATGGTGAGGATGCTTTGAGGAGCCATCAGAGTTTTGTCCCGATTCTTTACATCGGCTTCACGTCATTGCGATCCTGTGCGTCTTCGCGACTTTGCGTCAGAGTCACCCTGAATCAGCAGACCTGTTTGCAACATACTCTTTACCAGAAAGTGCGAATCCCATGACCGAGTCCAGCCGCGTTGATTGTGGGTCGTCGGACCTGGCACTCCCCGACGAACTCCGTGAGCCGTTGATCGAACATCTCGCTCAATTGAAAGACCGATATCTCGACCGCGGCTGGGGCGCTCGAGTCGGGTTTGGCTCGCGACCGGCGCTGATTGTGATTGACCTGGCTTTGTACTGGACGCAGCCTGACCACCAGATCGGAACCAATGCGGATTCCGTCGTGGATGCCACGTGCAAAGTGCTGGCCGCGTCGCGCGAAGCCGGCATCCCGATTTTCTTCACGTCGTTCGCCTACGACCCGGCCGACCCGCCCAGCCCTCAGAACAGCAAGCTGGTCATGAAAGTGACTCCTGAGGATGCCCACCTGTTCGACCTCGACGCACGACTCGAACGGCGTCCCAACGAAAAGCTGATCCTCAAGCGCTACGCATCCGCCTTCAAGGGCACGAACCTGCACGAGATGCTGACGTCCCTGGGAATCGACACGCTGATCGTCACCGGACTGAGCACCAGTCACTGCGTTTACGCCACGTGTCGGGATGCGACCGACAGCTTTCGAGTCATCGTGCCGGACGAAGCCGTCGGTGAGCGCTGCGAAATCATGCATCGAGTCAATCTGCTGGACATCGACATCGACCTCGGCGACGTCACTCCCGTTGACGACGTCGTGAATTCGATCCGAATGGCCGCATGCTCTACTTCCGGGGACAAGTGATGCTCCATTTCAAAGCCGCAGTCGTCTGGAATCTGAGCGTTCTCTGTTTGAGCGTGACTGCGTCTGCCAGTGCCGCCGACTGGCCGCACTGGCGCGGACCGACTCGTGATGCCGTCTCGACTGAACTTTCCGGCTGGGACGGTGCCGACTGGCCGATGAAGCTCGGCTGGGAGGCCAGGACCGAGTCTGGAGCCAGTGCTCCGATTGTTGCCGCCGGGAAAGTCTACAGCCTGGGCTGGGCTCGCGAACCCGCGCCGCGCGACGTCCTCGTGTGTCTCGACGCAAAGACCGGGAAGCAGCTGTGGACCCAGCAATATGAGTGCACCGAGTACGGTCGTCGCAGCGAGGGTGACAAAGGTCTGTATTCAGGACCGTCCGCCAGTCCGACGTTTGATCCGAAAACCGGGTTGCTTTACACGCTCAGCACCGACGGCGACCTGAATTGCTGGAACACAGAGAGCGGCGGGAAGCGCGTCTGGAGTGTCAACTTCTATGAAATGTATGACGTCCCGCAGCGGCCGCAGGTCGGTCGACGTCGACTCAGAGACTACGGCTACACAACTTCTCCGCTGATCCACGGAGACTGGATCATTGCCGAGGTCGGCGACGATGAAGGCAACCTGTTCGCGTTCGACAAACGCACCGGCCAGCGAGTCTGGACATCAGGATCCAAAGACCCTGCCGGGCATACTGGCGGGCTGGTCCCCATAACCGTTGAGGACATTCCATGCGTGGCCGTGCTGACGATTCGCAATCTGCTCGTTGCGAGACTTGATACCGGGCACGAGGGAGAAACGCTGGCCGAATTTCCCTGGGAAACAGATTTCGCCAACAGCATCGCCACGCCGACCGTGCTGGGAAATTCGATCATCATCACGTCCGAGTACAACCAGTATTCCATCTGCCGCGTTGACGTGTCGCTGGCCGGCACGAAGGAAGTGTGGAAGCAGCCGTTTGCGTCGGGAGTCTGCTCGCCGGTCATCCACAAAGGACACATCTACTGGTGCTGGCGAGGCGTGTACTGCCTCGACTTCGCGACGGGAAAGCCACTGTGGCGCGGCGGCATTTTCGGTGACACGGCCTCGTGCCTGGTGACGAGCGACGACCGGCTGATCGTGTGGGCCGACCGCGGCGATCTGGTGCTGACGGAGACAGCCGTTCGTTCTCCGACAAAGTACACCGCGCTGGCTCGTAACAAAGGGATCTTTCAAGCCGATGTGTGGCCACACATCGTGCTGTCGAACGGCCGGCTGTTCTGCAAGGACCGGAGCGGGAATCTGAAGTGCTTTGAATTGAAGAATTAGCCCTCATATTTCAGGCGAGCGGTCGACGTAAGCCGACTGGCAAGCCACTTTCAGAGTAAAGCCAGCGATTTGCGGTCAGCCACACATTCAGATGACCACGACGACCACAGAGTTAAAGCTACGGTCGATTGATCCACAATTCGACGCCCGCGAGTTGTGCGTCTTCCTCGGCGACTTTCACCATCACTCGATTGCGGCCCTGCGAGATTGCCTGCAGCGGCACTCGGCACGTGAATCGACGCACGCCCGCGATCTCCTGCCCGTCTGACTGAGGACCGAAATTCGCCGACCCGAACAGAATTGTGGGCTGCGAGTCTTTCGACAGGCCCGTAAAGTCCACTCGAACTTCGGCGGTCACACTGATGTCTGAGCCTCGTAAATCTTCCGGCACGATCATGTAAGTCTGCGTGAAGTCGTTCGACTTGAGTGGCAGCGGTAACGCTCGGGAGTAATCAGCGGCATCTTTCGCCCAGTAGTGAGATGGCATCCACCCGCCGGCGTCGGACATGGCGTATTGAATCGTCGAGGCGTGCAGCTTCTGCGGCGAACCGATCGTGGTCAGAACCTTGCGAGCGTACTCGCGGTCAGCATCAGTCCCCGGCCCGGGGAACAGATTGAACGAGTAGATCCCGTCCGCTCCGTCGGCCCACAGCCGAGCGGCCGCGCCCAGCCACGCTTCAGGCGGCTGCTTCGTCGAAGTACCTCGCGGCGGTCGCTGCATCAGACCGGATTGGCTGAGGCACGGATAAACCGGCAGCCCGTGCTGATGACCCAAGGCGATCAGCTCGGCCACCGGGACATCGAACGTGATATACCCACCGCCGAGCGACATCGTGTCCAGCAGTTTTTCTTCCAGCCAGGACTCGATCTCGATTCCGATCCGGCGACAAAGCGAGACCGTCGTGGGAACGCGGGCAGTGAGCAGCAGCGGCTCTCCCCGCTTTTCGCTTTCCTTCTGAACGAGTTGGTGAATGGCTCGGACGAGTCGCGTCAGAATCTCGATTTGTGAGTCGGTCGCGGGTTGCCCGTCGTAACCGGTTCGGAAGTAAAACGGAGCCCGGAGGAAATCCAGTTCGACGCCATCGACATCATAGTTCTGCAGGACTTCCTCGATGATCTCTAACAGTCGCGGCTGGACGTCGGGATGCTCGAAGTCGACGAGGCTCCACAACCGCCGGCGATCTTTGAAGTCCTTTGCTGCGGCGAGCGTCGACATCACACGCGTCGGATCCTGACGCTTCCAGTCCGACAGAAACTCCGCCGTCCAGGCGTCGTGAATGTCGTTCATGCGGAGCGTCCAGATCGATTCCAGACCGTTCTTTCGAGCGAACTCGCTCGACATCCGCAGGCCATCGGTTTTCTGGTCAAGAAACGGCTGCAGATTGTTGCCGGCAAATTTGCCGGATTTCGCGCGAAAGACCTCCGCGACGCGTGTGTCGTGCGTGAAGTGGTTGAAGCTTTGAGTCGTGCAGTAGTGAATGCTGTCGACGTGTGAATCGAGCAAAGGCGTATGACGGACGCCCAGAAACTTTTCGACCGTGTCGGTACCCTTTGCCCAGATGTCGTCTCCATCGTTGTTGTAGATGACGCGTCGTCGACGGTTCACCGCCTGCTGTCGGGCTGCGTTCAGGACGCTCTTCTCAGCGGCGGCCAGCGTACCTGAAGCATTCAGGCGAACGCCGGTTGCGATGCTGCCGGCCGCGAGCCCAATCAGAAATTCCCGACGGGAGGTCTCAGTCATGGATCGATTCCGTAGTCAGATCAAACAGTTTGAAAGCGGTGACGCCGTGCGTTCGGCCGACGTAGTACACAATTCAGCTTTCACGGCGACGGCTGTTTTCAGTCGGTTCATAATACGGCATCCAGCCGGACTCGCCAGTCGCATCAATGACGCGATGGCGGCCCGCCCTGTGCACGAAAGAATCGAAACATCTCGATCTGCAAATCTCAATGTCAGTACTTCACGACCTTCGCGAAGAATGGATGGCACCCAGTTTTTCTGGAACGTGTCCTGTCCGAGTGCTGTATTACCTCGACGATCACCCAGCGGGTGTTCCAATCGAATCATCCCAACTACAGTGACAGCGACCGCCATGTCGACCGTGATGTTGACGGCACCAGACCAATCGGAAGATCGTTTGCAGCCACTCGGAGATTGACGACATGCGACACGTTTTACTTGTGCTTATGACTGTGTTCCTCACGACGGCGGTTCGCGCTGACGAGAAGCCGAAAGAGAAGTCAATCTCCGAGGAAGCCGCGCAGCTCAAACCGATTCCCGCACGCTCACCGGAAGATTCCCGCAAGGAAATCCAGATGCGTGACGGATTCCACGCGGAACTCGTGGTGTCCGAACCGCTCATTCACGACCCCGTCGCGATCGACTTCGACGAGGACAGCCGGATGTTTGTCGTGCAGCTTCCGCGCTACAACGCGTACGTGGTGGACGACTTCAAGCCTCGCGGCTCGATCGCGTTACTCGAGGACACGGATGCGGACGGTCAATATGACCGTTCGACCATCTTCGCGGAGGACTTCAATTATCCGACAGCGGTTGCCTGCTGGGACGGTGGTGTGTTCGTTGGCGATTCGCCCAACCTGCTCTACCTGAAAGATACCGACGGTGACGGTAAAGCCGACGAACGACGGACTGTGCTGACAGGCTTCGGTAGCGACAAGGCCGGAGAAGCACATCTCAATTCATTCCGCTGGGGCTTCAACAATCGGTTCCATATTTCGACGAACCTGTCGGGTGGCAGCGTGCGTGTCGCGGCAGATGAGTCCGCAAAACCGGTTTCCGTGCGACAACGCGGCATCCTGCTGGACCCGCGTGATCTGTCGAACTTCGAACTGACCGCCGGCGGTGGTCAACACGGTATGAGCATGGATGACTTCGGTCGGAAGTTTGTGTGCTCGAACAGTGTGCCGGCTCAGACGCTCGTGTACGACGATCGTTACGTCGCCCGAAACCCGCAACTGGCTGCGCCGAATGCGGCTGTCGACATTGCTCCGCAAGGCAAGTTCACAAAGCTGTATCGCATCAGTCCGCCGGAACCCTGGCGCGAGTTGAGAACTCGCCTGCGCCGCACGGGCAAGTTCCGCGGCTCGGACGAAGGCGGCAAACCGTTCGGTTTCTTCACTGGGGCAACCGGCATCACGATCTACCGCGGCGACGCGTGGCCCGCCGCATTTCGCGGCAACCTGATCGTCGGCGACGTGGCCAACAACCTGGTTTATCGAGCGAACCTTGAGGCGAACGGTGTCAGCGTGACCGCGCGACGCGCCGACCCGGAAGCGGAGTTCCTCGCCTCGCGAGACGTCTGGACTCGACCCGTGCAGTTTGCGAATGCACCCGACGGATCACTGTTCGTGCTGGACATGTATCGTGAATTGATTGAAGGCGCCGCCTTCCTGCCGCCCGAGTTTCTTGACGTGATCAATGTCATGGGCGGACACGATCGCGGTCGCATCTATCGCCTTGTGCCGAAAGCGTTTCGGCAGCGTGCGACTCCGAAACTAAGTGCGGCGTCAATTCAGGAACTGGTTGCGCTGATCGAGCACCCCAACGGATGGCACCGTGACACGGCATCGCGCCTGATCTATCAGCGACAGGATCGGGCTGCCGTCAGTGGTCTACGGAAACTCGCGAGAGAATCGAAATCGCCAGTCGGTCGCATGACCGCAATGCACTCGTTGCATGGACTCGATGCCCTGGACGAACCCGTATTGCTGCGGGGACTCGATGACGACGATCCTCGCGTCCGCATTCAGGCAATGCGGTTGGCCGAGCACGTCGCGGCGGAATCAACGGCCGTTCGCATCGTGCTGACATCCATGACAGACTCGCCGGACCTGGAAGTGCGTTACCAGCTCGCATTCTCACTGGGCAGTCTGCCGGAAAGTCGAGTGCGGAATCAGGCGCTGACACAACTGGCTCTTTCGGACAGCAACGATGCGTGGATGCGACTGGCGATTCAAAGCTCGCTCGTGGACGGGGCCGATGACGTGTTGCAGAATCTGATCCATGACGAGTCGTTCCGTCGGTCGGCACACGGCAAGACACTTCTGACGCAATTGGTCAAACAGATCAGCGCGGCAGATCGGTCCTTTGAGATCGCCGCCGTTGTCAGCGAGATCAACACACTACCCGAGGCGGACCGTGGACTGAGCGAATCGCTGGTCAAGGCACTGCTGGGATCACGTCAGGGCGAAGATCGACAGAAACTTCTGGCCGCTGCCAGCGGACGTGCATCTGAACTGGTCGGCCAACTTCTGGCTGAGGCGAGGAAGACACTGGACGATCCGACGGAACCGGAAAAACGTCTCGCTCAAAGAGTCCAGGCAGTGTCGACACTCGGGCTGGGCACATTCGATCCGGATGTCGACCGGTTTCGCAGTCTGTTTGAGCTCCGACAGTCGCAGCAGATTCAAGTGGCCGCGGTCGATACCCTGGCCGGTTTCGACAATCCCCAGGTCGCGCAGTTGTTGATCGACGCGTGGCCGTCGCTGAGCCCTTCTGTTCGCAGCCGTGCGGCTGAGTCACTGTTTTCCCGCGGACCGTGGATCACTGCGTTTCTGGATGCCATCACGGAAGGTGACATCTCACGAGCGGACGTTTCGCCATCGCGCGTAGCACTTCTGAAAGTGCATCCCGACGAAACCATTCGTAAGCAGGTCTCAGCGGTCTTCACGTCAGCCGAATCCGGCGAACGCGCCACTGTGGTAGCCGCCTACCAGCCGGCGCTGAAACTCGACGGTAATGCCGAACGCGGCAAGGCGCTGTTCAAGAAGAACTGCTCGGCCTGTCACCGGCTGGAAGGAGTCGGGACAGTGGTGGGTGCGGATCTGAAGGCGATCAGTGATCGCGGCGATGCGTCCGTGCTCCTCAACATTCTGGATCCGAATCGCGAAGTGAAGCCGAAGTTCGTGAGCTACGTCGTGGTTACAAGTGATGGACGGGTCACTTCCGGCATGATCGTCGCCGAGAATGCGAACAGCCTGACGCTGCGGCGTCCGGACGGCATGCAGTCAACGATCCAGCGTGTCGATATCGAACAGCTCCGCGGTACGGGCCTGTCGTTCATGCCGGAAGGACTGGAGAAGGAAATCGACCAGCAGGCCATGGCCGACCTGCTGCAATACCTGGCGACATTCCGCTGAACGTCGCAGACGCCCGAATGACTTTTCCGGGGCCAGGCCGCGCCTGACTCCACGGGCTTACGGCCTGCGCCGCTTCGCGGCTATCAGTCTTTCCGAAGTCGCGAATCGCCAGCCAATCACTTCGCGTTGACGTTTAACAGTTTCAGCATGGCTTCGGCGTAGCGTTCGCCAAGTGTGAGCTGGCTCTTGCGGTCGAAGTGGACGCCATCGAATACGTTCAGGTCTGTCGCTTTCGCGGCTCCGGTATGCGGCACTGCCTCCGACAGACCCGCAAAGACCTTGTTG
>JAQBWV010000186.1 GCA_027624335.1 Planctomycetota bacterium | reverse complement strand
AGCAGGACTGTCGTTGGCAACCATGTCCCAGCATTGTTCGATACTTCGACCCGTCTTCGCCGCCCTGGCCAGTTCATCGATCATTGCCGGCAGTAGAGCCATCATCAGTTTCTGCCGACGCTGTCGCATCCCCATCGCTACGATGACGGGAGCCATAAACCCCAGCACGGTCACCAGAATCGCCGACAGTGGGTTTTCCTGAAGGATGAAGACCAGGGCACCCAGGGTCGAACCGGAAAGCGCACACAAGAACAACATTACCGACGGGCCAACGCCGATCCCTGATTGAATCATCAGAGCGTCGAACCAGTTATTAATGGAATTGCCGAGTCCTTCATCGTCCTTCGTCCCGAACAGTTCCTGATCGCGCAGAATGTTCGAGAACGCTGGTAGCGATTCGATCGGTGTATTAGCTAATCCAGTCGACATGCTGGTCTTCCTGTCAATCTTTGTCTTCGAAATTCATTCGTCGAATTCACAGCCTTGACCCACAGTCCCATATGAATCTCCACTCAGAGATCAGACTGCCCAGGAATGCTGCGAACGAAAGGTAGGATTTTTACCCTGCCGAAGTCCGGTCAGGGATTTTTCAATGTCGAGTTACTGCTTCGAATACGGGCGAGCCTGTAGTTCCCGCGCGTTGAACATTTCGGTTGGCAGGTCGAAACCCGAAGCCGCAAGACGTTTCAGCACAGCCGGCTCGTGACCTGTCGCGAAGAACGAGCCAATCGCTCGACCGTTCTGATCGACGCCCTGCATCCGGTAGACGAAAATGTCTTCAATGATGTAGACGCCATTTCGAACACCACAGATTTCGGAAACACGAGTTACTTTTCTTTCGCCGGTGCTCAAGCGAGACATGTGAGCCAGAATCTGCACTGCCGAAGCGATGTACTGACGCGCAACCTGCGTCGGCAATTCAACGCCTGACAAGGCAATCATCATTTCAAGTCGGTCAAGGGCGTCTCGCGTATCGTTCGCGTGAAGTGTGCTCATCGAGCCATCGTGACCTGTGTTCATGGCCTGAAGCATTTCCAGAACTTCGCCGCCGCGGGATTCGCCAACGATGATCCGGTCAGGCCGCATTCGCAGACTGTTTTTCAGAAGATCCCGCTGATCAATTTCGCCGGTTCCTTCCACGTTTGCCGGACGCATTTCGAGAGACACAACGTCGGGCTGTTGGAGCTGAAGTTCCGCCGTCTGTTCGATTGTGATGACTCGTTCGGTGACTGGAATGAAGCGGCTGAGATTGTTCAACAGTGTCGTTTTCCCGGCACCCGTACCACCGGACACCAGCATGTTCAGACGGCCTCGCACGGCCATGACAAGGAAGTCGGCAATCTCCGGAGCCAGCGACCCCATCGAGACCATGTCTTCAAAGAGCAACGCTCGCGAACGAAAACGGCGAATCGAAACCGTTGGCCCGTTCAGCGCCAGCGGTGGAATCACGGCATTAAGTCGCGAACCGTCCGGCAGCTTGGCGTCAACCATCGGCTGAACTTCGTCTATTCGACGACCGGCACGGCCTACCAGCCGATGAATCAGTCGCAGCAGGTGAGCTTCGTCGGCGAACCGGACATTGGTCGGCTGCAGGATACCGTTGCGTTCGACGAACACACGATCCGGACCGTTAACCAGTACGTCGGACACTTCCGGATCATTCATCAAGGGTTCGAGCGGGCCGAAACCGTAGATCTCGTCCATGATCTCGCGAACCATGTGGTCGCGCTGATCGACCGGCAAATGCACCTCTTCCAGTGACACGAGATGCGCCGCCAGAGAGCGAAGTTGCTGCCGCAGTTCTGCCTCAGGGATTTGCCCGGCTTTCGACAAGTCGATTGCGTCGATCATACGACGATGCAGATGCGTCTTCAGCTTCTGAAACTTCTGTTGAGCATCAACGCTTGAAACTGTCGCGGTGGGAGCTTCAGCAACCATGTCGTGCCTCGTTTTGATTGATTCGGGCCTGCCAGGCATTGACCGGTCAGGCCTCAGGTGGTTCAGTTCGTAGTTGTTCAGTTCGTAATCTGCAGCTTGTAGATGTATCGATTCGCCAGTTGCCGTGGGGCTCCAACGACACCGGACTGCGTACTCGAACCGGTTGTCGATGAACCTGACTCTGAAGCAAGCAATGCGGTTCGAGTCGTCAGAACTCCAGGCTGAATGATCAACTCGCAACATTCATCGTCGAGTTCTGTGACCGAAAGAATCCGTCCCGCAACAGCCTGTTCAATCTGAATTCGCCCTGCACCCGATCGCCCGGCAGGCAGGAACCTGTCATAGAGAAACAGTATGCGACACTCGCCAATCAGCTCTCTGAGCACTTGCGGCATCGAACCATTGATTCCGTTGACCGTCTCGAACTCGTGCGATCCCTCGTCGAGTCGCATGGTCGACAAGTGCCCCGGCATGTCGCTTTCGCTCCAGCCGCTTCTAACCTGCGATACAAGCTGTTGGAGCGATGACGATTGATTCACCACAAACAGATGAACGTTCGCCTGTTTCGGATTACCACGTCGAACGGCGCTGCGAACACGAATCTCTGGAATGCCGTCCGGTTCTTCGGTGATCTGACCAGTCAATTCATCAAACCGGTACTGATCGCCGCCTTCCCGATCGTCGATCTGCGAGGTCCACGATTCACTGAGGTTCCCTTCGTCATCGCCGCGGTCATTGGCGTCCCCATTTCCATGTCGACGTCCTTCCCCACGCGGACCATCCTCGCCGCGACGGTCACCTCCGCTACCACCCCGTAAAATTGCGATCGGCAGGACGGGAACTGGCACATCAGCCAGGGGCTGCAGTCCTACGACCTGATTGTCAATTGTCGCTTCTGACAACGCGGCAACATCTGCCTCTTTGTTACCGATGACGGACTTAAGAAACATCGCGACGGGATTATTTCTCGCCCGGGAATGGACTGCCCGGACCACCACACTTGTCGGTCGGTCGTTGGTTTCGAGAAACACATCGTCTCCCGTGCGACCTCGATGAACCAGACGTCCAAACCGAATATCGCCTTCCGGAGTAATATCCAACTCAACAGGATTTCCTGCGATGAGATTCTTTGAAGCGATGTCGCCGGCTGCCTCTCGTGCACGCTCGAGACGAGCAGCGATGTCGGATTCCGGGCGAAGCAGATCATCACACGCCAGAAATTGGCCACCACGAAGAGCTGCTGCTTCGACTGCCGCTTCGAGTTCTGTCTGCGCGCTGTCGAGCCAAAGTCGATCGAGCGCCACTGCAACTCCGCCAACAATCACCAGTAACGACATCATGGCTGCCAGAGCCATGCTGCCGCGACGCTTCGAGTTCTGAACTCGATTCGTCTGGCGCTGCCGAAGTGTGTCCTGCCTGCGAACTATCATGTTGCTGGATCCTCTATAGATACCGGCGCAATTCATCTGCCTGGCAAACATAGGTCACAAAACGCAACAGCGACGGAGCAAATCCTCACGAACTGACTCCACAGACAACCAGACTGATAGAACGGCTCTAATCGTCAGGCCCGGCATCGTTCATTCCACGAGACACTCCGCAGCGAGACACTCAGTAAAATCCGGTCAATCGCTACGAACGCAAAAGCCACAAACGCGAAAAGGCGACCCGGTAACAACCGAGTCGCCAAACCGCATTGCATTGCTGAATCAACTATCGGGCACTGGCCGTTCTCTGAGTGGCTCCCGGATATCTGGAATCCGGCGTTCCCCGTTCACGTGAAGAAGGAATTCCGATGGGAGTGTTGCTCGTCTGTGGGCCATAGGCTGGATTAAATCCATTGATCGGAGCCGCTCCTGGCACGAAACCCGGATTGCCTCCTCCGGCGTTGTTGCCATTCGGATAGCCATTGCCGTTCACTCCATTCGGGGCGACCGTTGATTGATTCGGGGCCACACTTCCGTTGTAGTCGTAGTTACCCACGTTTCCGTAAGAGGGTACACCATTGACGAATGTCGTCATTCGCCCGCCACTACCGGAGTAAACCCATGAGCGATAAACATTCGGCTGAGGAGCAACGGGTTCTTCTGGAATCGGCGGAAGCTGCAGCAACTCTTCGAGCGTAGGACGATCAGGATTGGCCACCGTCACGGTGGAGGTCCCGTTCGGGATTGGATTGTACGATAGATAGAGATCACCATTCTCATCAGCGAGCCGCAGGATCGCCACGTCGCTTTCTGCGATCTCCAGAGTGACGTTGTTACCGCCCGCCGCGAGGTCTGACTGCACGAACAGCCGGTTAATTGCCAGAAGCCGAACTCCCTTAAAGAGCACAACCGACATGGCGCCGATCTTCTGATATCGAGGATCCGACGTCGCACCCGCCGTCGGTGTGAATTGGACGTCAACATGATCGCCAGGTCGCAGCAACCCGCTCATGACAGCAGCACTTTCCGTCAGATGAATCGTCGTGGCCCGGTGCCCATCACTGACCGTCAGTGGAGGAAGCTCGCCCATAGGGAACAAAGCGTTTCCATGAATCGGTTCAGCAGCCGTCATTGGTTTCCGAACAACTCGACCAACAATTGAAGCCTTGTCCAGCAGGATGTCTCCCACAATTTCATTGGCTGGCCATCGCCCCATGCCGATGTGCTCATCCTTGATCACCGTTCCCGGCGCAAGATCGGCGATTGCCATCGGCACCGTCCGAGTGTTGTCGACCACCCTTGGTGGCTCTTTCGCCATCAATTGCTTGCCGACGTAAACCGCCACAAGCAGACCCATGGCGACGACCATCATTACAACGAGTTTTGCAGGAGTGAGATTTCTCACTGGTCTGCTCCTTTGCGAGAGTCGCATTCGCTTCCGGTCGTGGTCACTCGCCAGCCCACCTGGCGAATGCACCCCTTTACCGGATGCATTGATTCACATAAGTACCAAACGAGCCCCGGCTCATCCGGCAACCCAACCCGCTCAACGTCACTTCCGTTATTCATCTTCCACCGGACTCATGCCTCAGCCGCAACGTTCCAGCACGAATCCACTCTGTAGTATGGGACGCACGCAGAGCCATGAAGCCACAAACGTGGCGTTCATTCCCTGATCATTCGTGTCACTTCGTAAAGCTTCCGATTCTTCAGGCTATACCCGATTGGCCAGAGAAGATCGGGAGACGCACTATTCATGTCGCAGGCGATTGCCACGGTAACCACGTCACCTGAACGCCCACCCTGATCGATCGACAACTCCATCGTCCGCTGAAGTCGAGGCGACAACACGCGACGAACTTCGTCTTCGATGGACTCCGGAGTAACTCCTGGCAGTGTCGCCTTACGTGCCGCCACGCGAGTTGCCTCCGATAATTCTCCCCGAGCCGTAAACAACAACGAAAACTCGAACAGCCCGAACAGGATGATGGCGAGAATCGGCAGCGTCATGATCAGCTCGGCGCTGAGCATTCCGGAGCGTTTTCGATTTCGCCTCGCTTCGCAGCGATTGGCAACTGAACCTTGCCGTCTCATCACTGAACCTGCCGATGGAGTTAAAAGTGTGTGTAACAGTGTCAATTACCTGAAACGCAACAGGATCCCGAATTCTTACATCAGGCCTGCCAGCAGCTTGCCGCCGATCCAGGGGAACTGCGGCAATTGCCAGACGACCACGGTCCACGTGGCCAGAGCCACTGGCACCGCGTAACCCATCGGGCGTCGATTCGTTCGCTGCTCGATCGTTTCCTTCTTTGGCTTCTCGCCCGGCTTCAGCTTGCCTGCCACAAGATACTTGTCTTTGGTGTTGTAGAGACCTCGGTTAAACATGCTGGAGACGATCACCATCATGGTGCCGACGATGGCCACAAACATACTTCCGACAAGGACCATGACCGTCAGTTTGAAACCGAGCCACATCGCCAGGCCACCCATCAGTTTCACATCGCCGCCGCCGCCGCTCCCGATCATCCACATCAGAAACAGCAGGCCGAATCCGAGTGCAAAACCCAGTCCTCCTTCAGCGAGACCAGCCCAACCATGGAACGCCAGCTGGTAAACAATTCCAAGTCCGAAAAATGGAAGCGTCAACTTGTTGGGAATCTTTTTAACACGGATATCCCAGACTGCGGCAGCGACTGTGTAGACGCCGACACCGAGCAGGAAAACGACGAGGCCGATTGAGAGTTCTGGTAACATGATCTGACTCGCTGCTCCGATGAGTTTCTGCAGAACAATTCCGCAAACAGCCTCAATGCGTGAGTGCCGGATCCTCATGATCTGGCTTCGACACCGGCGTGAACCGACAGTGGAACCTCTTAGGATTCGCTCGATAACCACTTCGCCTGTCCACACTGACAATTCGAAGTCTGTTGCAAACCTAGTTCACGATCTGATCGAGCGATCGACCAAACGCGCAAACCGCAGAGATTATCCAGTCAATTATCCCGCGCCAGAGCCTCGCGTCAGGACCAGCATGGCAAAACCCTCCGTTTACCGGGTAAGCCGAAAGCTTCAAAGCTGCGCAACCACTACAACCGGACCGACCAGGCGATCGAAACGGCGGAAGTTGCACGCAATTCCGAAACGGGAGGAGAATTTGCCTGCGAGCATCAGACCAATACGCGGCAGTTCTCAGGACCGGGCGCAGCTGGAACTTCGAAACCAGCAGTCGACAGACACCTTGCGGTTTTCAATCTATCTCACGAACCGGGGCTGTACCGCAACTCTGAACCGCGCTGACTTTCGACGTCGATTCCAGTCTCGAAGTTGGCGGGACAACTTTCCGCAGGGTAGCCCGCACTTTGTGTCCGGGTCGCAAAGCGACAGGAAGCCTCACCTCAGGAAACGATGCAGGCAAACGAGGCAGTCACATCAGGAGCGGATCAACGTGGTCAAGCGCACTATGCCGCGTTGGGGATCGCGTTCTGGTTGTCGGATGCGGCCGCGAATGGAAGTTTTGAGAGGATAATTTCGGCGCATTTGCAGGTGGCGCCGGGTTCGGCGAAACCCTCGCTGACTTCCACAAGACCTTCGACGGCAAGCTGTCGCACTTCAGGGAGTCTGATCCAGCGGTCGAGTACGTCGGTCATGCCACTGATGACTCTGGTGGGGTTGCCAACCGACAGGAATTCCGGCATGACTTCGCGACCGGCGATCAGGTTGGGCAGACTGATGAAAGGGCACTGCAGGAACAGGTCGCCAAGAATGCCGGTGACTCGACTCACGCGGTACAGCACAACAGCCGGTGTCTTTCGAGCCATCAATTCCAGACTGACGGATCCGGAAACCATCAATGCACAGTCAGCCACTTCAATGATCTCTGAAGTCTTTCCCACGAAGAACTGGACGGGCAACGACGGAGCCTCGACCAACAGTTGCTGCAGACACCGCCGACGATGCTCGTCGCGATAGCACGCCACCAGGAATGTCACCTTCGGGTGCCGGGCGTGCAATCGCTTCAGCACCTGAATCATGACCGGCCAGCAGCGACCGACTTCCTGACTTCTGGATCCGGGCAGAACAGCAATCGTGCTGGAACGGCGATTCTTCCAGACGGCCACAAACCGGTCATCCAGCGAGTGTTCGCCAACTTCGTCGAAAAATGGGTGCCCCACATATTCGACCTTGATCCCCTGCTGCTCGTACCAGTCGCGTTCGAATGGCAATGCGCTGATCACGTGGTCAACAAAGCGACGAACCCGTTCAACCCGATACGACCCCCAGGCCCACAACTGGGGCGGAAGGTAGTAGAAGACGGGAATCCCGGCGGCTTTCGCCTTGCGGGCGATCCACCAGTTGAAGCCAGGAAAATCGACAAGCACAACCGCGTCCGGTTTGTGTTCGTCGAAATAGCGTTCGGCCTGTTTGACGATTCGATAGAACTGAAACAGCAGCGGGATGATTTTGAAAAAGCCCATCACCGCGAGATTCGTCAGTCGGAAGAGAGACTCCAGTCCCTCCCGCTCCATTTCTGGGCCGCCGAAACCGCTGAATCTCAAATCGGGGCGTCGAGACTGCATTTCCTGCATCAGATGAGCCGCGTGCTGATCGCCACTGGGCTCGCCCACAGAAAAGAAGATATTCATAGCGATTCCATTCGCCGAGTACGTGAACGCCCGCAGGATGGGGACGCTGGAAGGTATGACCAGTGTCCCAAACTCGTCAACACGGATCGCAACGAGTGTCGCAACGAGTGGACCCCGAGTCAGTGAGGAAATTTGCGTTTCACGCACCCTGTGGCGTTTCGGACGACTCAGCTCGCGCGACGTGCCCGGAATCCTCGACAACTGCCTGACGGCGACATACGGTCACGCTCGCAACCCATCAACGTTGTCGTCGTCGGAGCCCACCTGCACATGAAAATCGACCGAATTGAACTGTTCCACGTGGCAATGCCACTGATCTATCCATGGCGGACGGCCTACGGTGAAGACGCCGCGATTCATTCAGTGCTTTGCCGCATGTCCAGCGGAAGCGTGGAAGCATGGGGCGAAAGTGCTCCCTTTGCCGCTCCGTGTTACAGCCCGGAGTGTGCCGATGGAATCTTCAGCATCAATCGCGATTGGTTAGCGCCAACAATTCTCGGCAAGCAGATCGACAGCGGGCAGCAGCTGCAGGCCGAACTTTCACTCTTCAAAGGCAATCCGTTCGCGAAGGCGGTTCTGGACACGGCCTGGTGGAATCTGGAATCGCGTCTGCAGAACAGGCCACTCCACGAACTGCTCGGGGCGACTCGCAACGAAATTCCCGTCGGTGCGGATTTTGGAGTGATGGATTCTTTCGACGATCTGCTCACCGCGATCGGGCCGGCTGTCGACGCCGGATTCCCTCGCATCAAGTTGAAATTCCGGCCTGGCTGGGACATCCCGATGCTGGATGCCGTCCGAAGTCAGCATCCGCACCACACGTTCCACATCGACTGCAACAGTGGCTATCGGCTCTCCGACGCCTCTTTGTTTCGGCAGATTGATCGCTACAACCTGGCGATGATCGAACAACCTCTGCAGCACGATGACCTGATCGACCATGCCGAACTTCAGAGGCAGATCAAAACTCCTGTCTGCCTGGACGAAAGCATTGTCACCGCAAGGCAGACCGAACAGGCAATCGCTCTGGAGAGTTGCCAGTACGTCAATGTAAAGCCCGGTCGCGTTGGCGGCCTGACCAACGCCAAAGCAATTCACGATGTCTGCCAGCAGGCTGGAATTCCCTGCTGGGTTGGCGGAATGCTGGAAAGCTCGACGGGGGCTGGCATCTGCGCGGCGCTGGCGATGCTGGACAACTTCACCTATCCGGCAGACATCTTTCCGAGTTCGCGTTTTTACGCACATGATCTCGCCGACGAAGCACTCGAACTAATTGACCGTGCGGAAGGAGTTCCTTCAGTCCAGGCGTTCAACGTGATCCCTGATCCAAACTCCGAACGACTTCGGCAACTGACAATTCAGCACGACGTCATCGTCGGCTGATAGTCAGCCAGCTATTTTGAATAACTTTCCGATTTCAGACCGGCAGCAGAGCAAAGACGCAGCGAGGGCAGACCGCAACCGAAGAATTTCCATGTCCATGCTGCTTTCTTGAACGCAGAGTTCGCCGAGGAATCAAAACCTGACGCAAAGACGCAGAAGTACGCAAAGAACTACTCCTGACTTCTTTGCGAATCTTCGCGTCTCAGCGCCTTTGCGTCCGATCAAAGAATCTGCCGAATACCAATCGTTTATTTGTGGAACCGGTACTAAGCCGCTTCTTTTGGCGGAGCAGGCACATCTACGGCTTTCGGTGCTGGCTCTTCCGGCGGTGCAGGAACTGTAACCGGTTCGCCAATTGGTCCAGGTGCAGTCGGGGCAGGCGTCGCACAACTGGCCGCCTTTGGCGAACAGCAGGTAACTTTCGGCTCGGGGCAGGCTCGCTTGACGGTATTACACCGTGCCGCCGGCTGGCAGCTTGTCGGGCAGCAGTTTACGGGAACCGTGTAGACGCATCGCGGCTTGATAATCGGCGTTCGTAAGGCATTGCACGGAGCACGTCGGCAACAGATCGCCGGTCGGATGTTGATCCTGAGCTGACAGGAATTACAGACAGGTGCCGGCGCCGCACAGTCTGCTGCGGTCACCTCAAGCGATCCAAACGTGGCGACACCCGCAGCCAGCGACAGAATTCCAGTTATGAGTCGACGCATCGCAATGCCCTCTGTTCTGTAGTTTGTGATTTCAGGTTGTGAACGAATCACCGCGAGTATGCGACTGCAAACTCACGATCTCAACTTCCGTCTTCGCTCCTCATGCAAGATTCGCCGAGCGTCGAATTACAACCGTTTCAGTCCCTGGACTTTCAACCGGATCACCGTCATAGAATTCCGAATCCGGTCATTTCGCCGGACGCATGACGGCTGAATTCACCAGCCAGTTGAACTGAGCGGCTCGACCGTCAGAATCTGGTACAACAACTACACCGGCAGAGTTTCCCAGGGAATTATTGTTTCATGCAGCCTCGACGACGCATCGGCAAAACCGACATTGAAGTCACCGCAGTCGCATTGGGCTGCTGGCCCGTTGCCGGCATCACAAGTATCGATGTCACACAGGAACACAGCGAAGCGACCGTGCGTGCCGCGTTCGATGCCGGAATCAACTTCTTCGACACGGCCTACATGTACGGTTACGAAGGCGAAAGCGAGAAGCTGATCGGTCAGGTTCTGGGGAATCATCGCGACGAAATCGTCATCGCGACGAAGTGCGGACTGCACTGGCAGGACCGCAATTGCGTGAGAGGCGCCAGCCCGAAACGAATCATTGCGGAGTGTGATGAAAGTCTGCAAAGACTCGGAACCGATCGAGTTGAACTGTACTACCTGCACGCTCCGGATCCGCAGGTTCCCGTCGCCGAATCCGCCGGTGCAATTCTCGAACTGCAGCAGGCGGGTAAGGTGTTGTCTGCTGGACTTTCGAACGCCTCAGTCAAGGAATTGACCGACTTTCATGCGGTCTGCCCGCTGTCCGCCTATCAGCCGCACTACAACATGCTGCAGCGTGAGATCGAAGAAGCTCAGCTCCCGTGGTGCCTTGAGAACTCTGTTTCCACGATGGTTTACTGGCCGTTGATGAAGGGCCTGCTGGCGGGAAAGCTGTCGCGTGACCACCAGTTCAACGAAAAAGACGGTCGGCAAAAGTATCCGATGTTTCACGGAGAGGAGTGGGACAGAAACCACGACTTTATCGACCGGCTGCGCGAGATCGCAGACGGCCTTGGACGTTCCGTTCCAGACATGGTCATCGCCTGGACCATCCAGCGTCATGGCATCACGGCCGCTCTCTGCGGTGCGAAGCGTCCAGAACAGATCCGCGAATCAGCAACGGCTCTAACGTGGGCACTCTCCGCTGACGCCGTGTCTGCGATCGACCAGGCGATCATCGATCGCGGCCCCGCTGTGTCCCGAGGCGCCGTCTGACCATTTCAGTCAGGACCAGCATCGAAAATCGTCCGGTACTTGACCGGTGCTGCAGGGTGCGTGAAACGAATGCTGATGCGGCGTTTCCCTCCCACTTGTGATGAGCAGGCTCAAGACGATCCCGCGAAGTTTGCCGGCTGTTACTGCGGTGAGGACTCCACAGAGATTGCTCACTGCCAGATCAACTCTGTCCGATACGTCTGACAGGGCATCGTCCTGCAATCGCTACGATTCTTCGTTTTCAGAGATGGAAGCGATTGAAAGGATGCCTTTCGGGTCTCCGTTTATCAGACATCAACCCGGTCTTCCGGGAGGCAAACCATGCGAACAATCGTTCTGCTGACTTCTCTTGCCACGCTGACAGGCTGTCAGCACTCTCAGCAATGCGGGTCGGCTCGCCATTCGTCGTGGCTGTTTTCAACATGCAGAATTCGACCGGCGGCAACTCGCAGCGACGAAATCTCGAATTGCCCGAGCTGCGACGTCGGCAAAGCTTGTCAGCAAGTCAAGTCGTCCTGTCAGAATGCCTGCGAGTCGCCCTGCAGTCTTCGGTGCAAGCGGCTCGGCATTGGCTGGAAGGAGCTGCGCATTCCGGTTCCAAAGCTCAAAGACAGACAACACACCTGCTCGACTCAGTCGACTTGCAATCCAGACGCCTCGTGCAATTCGAAAGCCTGCTGCAACCCTCCAACGGCTGGCTGCTGTCGAGAATCTGGTTCGACGGAGTCGACGTCGACTGGGTTTGTCGCCCTGCCGCCTCAGCCGAACCCCAGCATCCAGCAGTTTCCAGTGCCTCAACAACCGCAACCGGCAAAGTGGAATGCAGCGACGACGTACACAGCCCCCGGACTCGCCCAGAGAACTCAGGTGCTGGAAACACAGGTCAACGAAATTCATCGAATGCTGCAGCAGCGTCAGGCAACTAACGTGCCTCACTCGGGATTCGATGGCCCCACCGGATTCGACAACTCATTTAGAGTTCCGGCGAGCCGTCAGGACGTCATCATTCTGCCTCCTCCCGCATGGAGAACGATGGACGGAGTGCCTCCCATTCCAAACTCGGCAATCGAACAAACCGGTGCGTACCGTTCGGCGCGTAGCACTTACTACACGGCTCGGAACCCTGAATTCTGGCCGCACAGCCCGCAGAACATTCAGCGAGGCAGCCTGCGATAGTCCGTCGGAATTCAAACTCTTCGAATCGACCGCAAATCCGTGACTATTCAGCTGAGTCCGAGGCCAGCCGGCTTCTGAGCAACGCCGCGCGAGCCTTGTTGCGATCGGCCGAGTCGAGCTCAGTCTTCTTCAGCCTCTGCAGATGAGCCGGCTGGGTCATGATGAACAGCTCGTTCAGCGTTGAGATTTCGACGTCGTCAATCAACCCGAGGTTGACGCCCAGCCGCACACTCGACAGCAGGTGCATGGTCTCTTCAGAACTGATCGTCTGCGCGCTGCGGAGAATCCCTGACGCTCTTGAAATGTGGTCGTGGAGCTGTTCTCGTTTCTCTTCCAGCATTGCCTTTCGGGCGCG
>JAQBWV010000185.1 GCA_027624335.1 Planctomycetota bacterium | reverse complement strand
CTGGTCGTGAGCATCACGACCGGCACACTTGAAAGTTGCGGATCAGACCGCATCTCGGCCAGTACCTCGAAGCCGTTCTTGCGCGGCATATTGATGTCCATCAGTACGAGCCCCGGTCGCTTCGAATTCTGAAAAACACCTTCCTGGCGGAGAAAGCTCAGTGCCTGCTCCCCGTCCTCGACCGTCCCGATAAAGTCAACCAGCGGGCAATCGCTGAACGCTTCCCTGAGCAGGACGACATCGTCCTCACTATCGTCGACGATCAGAACCTCAATCGTACGAGACCCGTTCCCCTTGTACTCGTCAACCAGCTCTTCCATCGTTCGAACGGGCAACGCACCGGGATTCGGAGTGGCCCATGGTAGCTCGGCGACCTGCCCCCAGTACTCCGAAAATCGTCCGATCAATGTTTGCCTGTCGGCCTCAGATTCAGGCTTACAAACGAACGAACAGGCACCATGACTGTAAGCATTCAATACGTCTGCCTGGGGGTTGTTTCCCGTCACGACTACGACTGGAATCGGCCGCAGCAATGAGTCGCCCTTCAGTTCGCCGAGAAGTTCCAGCGAGGCTGTCAGTCCGAGTTCTTCGCCGCCATTCACAGACGGCGAGTCGAGCATAATGAGCGAGGGAGAAATGCGATTGGTCCCACGCAATGCCTGCAACGCGGCTGGACCGTCAGGAACCACCTGGACGACGTGAATCAGTCCGGTCTTCTCAAACGCGTCGCGAAGCCAACGAGACTCCTGATCGTCGTTTTCGACGAGCAGAATCTCCACCTGTTGCGATCCGACCACCCCTTCGGCCCCTTGCTGGATAATTCTTCAGACTGCCAACTATCGTTATCGCCAAGGTGTGACACCATTCGACCTGACTTCGGTAAAACCGTTTGAAACCTAAAAACAAGAACAAAAACAGTACATATAAACACAAACACGCAGCCGACGAAACTGCAACTAATCACTTCCGAAATGTAATTGTGAACTGGGAGCCACCGCCGTTCCTCGGCTCATACCATGCGTTTCCACCATACCGACTGGACACCTGCCGAACAATCGCCAGCCCGGCACCGGTGCCTTCGACCTTGCGCCCAACTGCTCGTTGAAACAACTGAAACACCCGCTCCACATGCTCATCTGCAATTCCCGGCCCACGATCGCAAACAACCAGTCCGTTAACCGAATCCTCATCAGAAACGGACTCGAAGGCGGATATCTCAACCGACGGCGGTTCCTCACCGTTGCGGAACTTCAACGCATTTCCGACGAGATTAAACAAAGACTGTCGCAGCCAACGAGGATCTACTCGTATTAACGGAAGTTCGCCAATAATTTCGACCGTCCCACGAGTTTCGCTGAGCCGCACATCAAACTGACGAATCACATCCCGAGCGACGACATTCGAATCGACCAACTGCATTCCCTCGCTTGCCCGCTGTGCCCGCGACAGCATCAGCACATCCTCCAGCAGTTGATTGAGCCGGTCGGCTCCATCAATGACGCGTGTCAGAAACCCCTGCTCTGTTTCGTCCAGCCTGGCACCAGCTTTCTTGAGGAGCAGCTGAGTGAAACTTCGAATCGCCCGTAACGGCTCGCGCAGGTCATGTGACGCCACGTAGAGCAGTGTTTCCAAATCCTTGTTCTTTTGAGCGATCTCCGCTTCCGCTTGTTTTCTAGCAGTGATGTCGTGCAGAAACACCGCAAAGATGGTCCGCCGTTCGTAGGGAATAGGCTGCATCGCCATTTCTACATCAAAGACCCGACCGCCTTTGTGCTGAGCCGAAATCTCGACACGTTTTCCAAGCATCGACCCTTCTTCGCGATCGGAGTTGTAACGTTTCCGATTCGCCTGTGTTCGGTCGCTGGCGGTGGGCGGCACCAGCGTGTCGTCCATGTTTCGTCCGACCAGTTCATTTCGGCGATATCCAAAGACGCGTTCGGTGCTGCGGTTAACGTCAAGAATGACGCCGTCCTGATCGACCAGCACAATGCAATCCAAAGCGGAATCGAAAATCGCTCGTTTGAGAGCGGTTGACTCATTAAGTGCGGCTTCGGCAACGTGTTTCTCTGTAACGTCCCAGAACAGGACCTGAGTTCCGATAACATTGCGGTCGGCTGCAAACATCGGTGTCTTCAAAATCTGAACGTACCGAGGTTCGCCTTCGCCGTCGATCTGATGGCTTTCAACGGTGTCAAGAATCTCGCAGGATTCCACCACCTTTTGATCGTCGTCCCGATATTTGCGAGCCAGTTCATTCGGGAACAGATCAAAGTCCGTTCGCCCAATGACTTCGTCGGCGGTTTTTCCGGCAAACTCAAGAAACTGAGAATTCGCGAAGGTGAACCGACCTTTCAGGTCCTTGTGCAGCAGGCACATGGGCAGCTGCTCGACAAGCGAGTGATACAACGCCTCAGAATCGCCCAGCGCGGTTCGCATGTGCCGAATCTGATTGAAATCCGACACCAGCAGATAGAAACCAGCGGTTCGTCCATCCGGATTCAGTTGCGGAACAAGAATGAACTGCGTGAAGACGGATTCGCCGTCGTGTCGCACGAGTGTCGACTCGAAGGCGACCTGTCGACCGGTCAATGCGACTTCGAGGTAGGGCAGAAGCTCAGAATAAATCGTGTCGCCAAAGAACTCATGAAGCGTTTCGCCGGTAAGTGACGCAACCGGACGAGCGAACCATTCCTCGAACGCGGTATTGTTGAAGCGGAACCGCTCCTCGGCGTCAACGTACGAAATGAGCACCGGCATCGAGCCGTCTGAAAAGCCCGATTTTCGATCGCGGTTTTCTGCAGCACCGTACATGTGAGATTTGCCCTGAATCTCGAAGTCACGGTTTACAACCGTGTGATCCGACGCCCACTTGCCAATTGTGCCCAACCGCAGACAGATTGCCAACGAACGCCTCAGAGATTTCACTGGCTCGTGACGTTGAGCAAAACATTTCCGCGCGTTTGTCTGACCCGTGCGCGAAGCTGAAGCTCCCGCTTGAATTCCAGCCTGTCGATTCGACATGCTGTCGCGCTGAGGTAGTGAGTTGTTCAATCTAATGTTGCGGGGATCCCACGCCGCTCAGTTCACATCAGAGCCGCGCGTTCAATGCCCGGCCAGTCAGGATTCAATGTCATGAGCATCGAAGCACGAATCAACGAACTCGGTCTTGAGCTTCCAGAAGCACCAGCCCCCGGCGGCAACTATACGCCGGTCGTTCAGGTCGGGGACATGTATTATGTCTCGGGACACGGGCCACTGAAACTCGATGGCGAAATGCTTAGAGGTCGTGTCGGTTCAGAGGTCTCAGAAGCCGACGGCTACGCGGCAGCACGACAGGTCGGCCTGGCGATGATTGCGACGCTGAAAGCAAATCTTGGAAACCTCGATCGAGTCGTTCGGATCGTCAAGGTGCTCGGCATGGTGAACGCAGCGCCCGATTTTCAGAACCATCCCAAAGTCATGAATGGATTCAGTGACCTGATGGTCGAGGTTTTTGGCGACCCCGGTCGAGCCGCTCGGAGTGCAATCGGAATGGGTTCACTTCCCGGCAACATCTCGGTCGAAGTCGAAGCCATCGTGCAGGTCCGTGACTGAGCGTTTCGCTCGTGTCACTTCCCAATGCAGAAACGGCTGAAGATTTGGTCGAGCAAGTCGTCGGTGTACACGGCACCGACGATTTCGCCGAGACTCTCAATTGCAGCGCGAGTCTCCAGTGCCACAATCTCGTCACCAAGCCGAGCGTCTGCTGCTTCACTGGCACATTGCAGGGATTCACAACTTCGCCGCAGACTGTCACGACTACGCGCGACCGTCGATCCGACAAACTGTCTTTCGCCCTGTGAGCGTTCCGAAAGAGTCACAGCAATCTGCCTGCGAAGATCATCCAGGCCTGCCCCCAGAAGAGCACTCACCACGAGGCTGGCGGGCGAACGAATTCCGGAACTGCTGATCAAAGTGTCGTCACCGGATCCACGATGAACGCTGTCACCAGGATCGTCACGGCAATCATCATCACCGCCGAGATCGCCCCGCGTTCCGACTCGCAGCACGCAAGCGTTGCTCGCCATGACCTTTTCAAACTGCAACTGGTCGACGGACCTCAGTGCCGGCTCAGAGTCCATCGCCGAACACCACAACACGACGTCTGCTTCCACAACCTGATCGCTCCGGAATTGCTGAGCGAACACATCGATCCCGGAATCGGACAGATCCAGACCGGCCGTATCAATCAACTCAACAGTCAGTTCGCCACAGTCAACTTTCGCCACAATGTAATCGCGAGTCGTACCCGCAATACTCGACACAATCGCGTCGTCCGATCCGGTAAGCGCATTAAACAGCGTGCTCTTCCCGGCGTTTGGCAACCCTGCAAGGACAACTCGAAGTTGCCCGACAGAAGTCATGCGATCGTCAGCCTGCTGCTCCAGTGCACGCACCACACCAATTCCATTCTGCAATCGTCGCATCACTTCACGGCGGGATACAAACTCAATGTCCTCTTCAACAAAATCGAGCCCGGCTTCGAGATCAGCCAGCAGCTCCAGCAGGTCGCGACGAAGCTGCAGCAGCTTTCCCGAAAGGCCACCGGCGAGCTGATTCAAAGCGGTTGTCAATTCCTCATGATCATCAGCATCAATAACACCGAGCACGGCTTCCGCCTGTGTCAGATCCATCCGGCCAGCGAGAAACGATCGCAATGTAAACTCGCCAGCTCGTGCCGGACGAACACCCTGCTGAAAGAGCGTTTCCTGAACTCGCTCCAGCAGCGGCGAACTGCCCGCGAGGTGCAATTCGACCATCGGCTCGCCGGTGTAGCTGCGCGAGGTTGGCCACACCCATGCGTCTGCGGCAATGGGTGGAAAACCTGGAATTCGCAAACAACCACAGCGACGGTATGCAGAGCCGGCAGTCGCGTCGAGAAAATCGAACACCGGGCTCACCATTGAAACCGCATCGATACCGCTGACTCTGACAATTCCTCGACCGGAACTCCCTGGCGCTGAAGCAAGTGCTGCGATTGTCTGGTCAAGTTCCGCAGTGAACATTGCACATCCCGGTGAACGACGTCGCCATGAACAGTCCTCGCGACACACGCGGGCTAGTTCTCAGTCAGTTCCAGGCAGGGATCCAGCCCCATGCGACGGTAAGACTGTGACCGATGCTTGTCCTGTTTCATCATGTCTTTGCGCTGTTTGTAATGCATCTTCTCAAGATAACGCTGCGTTTTTGTGAAGAATGTTACCCAGTTGCCAGCCAGTTCGCCGTGTGCGTTGGCGCCGGCCTGCTTGCGTTTCTTTGCCATTTTCTCAGGCGTGTGACACCGCATGAGTTCGTCCTCGAGTGACAGGAAGAACTGATAGCCACCAGGGTCGCCCTGCCGCGCCGCTCGGCCGATCAGCTGCCGGTCGATTCGCTTGGAAGAGTGCATCTCCGTCGCAATTACCTGCAGGCCACCGGCTGCTTTCAGAGTGTCCGACAGTTTGATGTCAGTCCCTCGTCCTGCCATGTTCGTGGCGACAGTCACTCTGCCAGCGTCGCCAGCGTCGCTGACGATTTCCGCTTCCTGCTCAAGATACCTCGCGTTGAGAATCTCGTGCTTGATGCCTCGGTCCCGAAGTAAACGACCAAGAGCTTCCGAGGCGTCCACCGATGGTGTCCCCACAAGCACGGCGCGATCTGCGTTGACAAGTCTTTCGATTTCATCAGTCACCGCTCGCCACTTGGCTTCCATCGTGGCGAATACTCGCGGTTTGTTGAGACGCCTGATACATGGCCGATGGGTGGGGATGGCGGTGACTTTAAGACCGTAAACCCGGCGAATCTCGCTCGCACACTGGACGGCGGTGCCCGTCATGCCACCAATGTGTGTGTAGAGTCTGAAAAAGTTCTGCACCGTAACGCGAGCGGCTTCACCTGACGCTGCCGTAATCGGCACAAGTTCTTTGGCTTCGATCGACTGATGCAGACCGTCCTGCCATTTTCGACCGTCCATGATTCGGCCTGTGCCCTCATCGACGATGCTGATCTCGTTGTCAACAACGACGTAATCCCGGTCCCGTACGAAAGCAAATTTCGCGGTGAGTGCCTGCTCAACGTGTTTGTAGATCCGCTCCGTGTCGATCGAGTCGATGAGCGCCGGCTTGCCGAGCAGCAGCACTTTTCGGCATCCCTGATCGGTCAGGTAGGCCGATCGCCGTTCAGGCTCGTAAACAAAATCGACATTCGATTCAAGGTGTGACACCGCTCGGTGACACCAGCGAAAGAGGCTGACGGTTCCCGCATCGTTGGGCATTGTCAAACCAATGATCAGCGGCGTTCGGGCTTCATCGATGAGAATGCTGTCGGCTTCGTCGATCAGCACGGAATAGTGCCCGCGCTGGACGGGAGCCTCTCCGCCGCTCTGATTAGAAAACAAGGTGCGACGCTTTTCGCCGCCGGCAGCGACTCCCTGACGCAGACGGTCGCGCAGCAGGTCGAACCCAAACTCTTTCGCCGTGCCGTAGGTGACGTCTTTGGCGTAATTTTCTCGCCGTTCGTCGGTTTCCATCGGCGTAAGAATCCCGCCGACAGTCAATCCCATGGCTTCGTACACCGGCTTCATTTCGGCAGCGTCGCGTTCGGCGAGGTAGTCGTTCACCGTGACGACGTGCGATCCTTTGCCTGGCAGCGCTCTCAGAATCGTTGGCAAGGTTGCCGTCAGAGTTTTTCCCTCACCGGTTTGCAACTCGGCGATGCCGCCTTCGAAGATCGCAATCCCTCCCATGATCTGAACAGGGTAATGCTCCATGCCAAGCTTGCGTCGCGAGGCCTCGATTCCCATAGCAAACACTTCAACCAGGAGGCTCTTCAATGGGACTCCGGTTTTCGCTCGCCAGCGAACATCGCGAGCCTCATTCAGCAGTTCCTCGTCGCTGAAGCCTGCGTACTTCTGGGAGTCCTTGAGAATCCTGTGCGCGCTCGCTCTCCATCGTGAGAGACGAGACTTCGACGGTACGCCGGCACCTTTAGCGTAGTGAAAAGCCTGTCCGATCATGTTGCATTGCTCCTTGTCGCGCCTTCACTCATCAACGTCGAGGCAAATGCCGTCGTCGTCCGGCCTGGTCGTAGAAGCAACGTGGGTAGTCCCCACCCTTGATGTCCTTAACCGCCGGCAGTGACTGCCCCGCATGCTCCGAACCGAAGATGGTCCATGCGAATCCATCGTCTGAAAATAGTCAGCGATCAGCCACGTATCGTAACCTTCTCTGCAATCAAATCTTCGGATCGATTCATCGCGACCTTGATAACGGAACAGAACGTCCCTCGACAAGATCGAAGACAGCACGCTGGACCAGAATTAGACGTTGAATCATGTGTTTACTAACTAAGTGTCCTGCTTAATCTGCATTCCCGTCATAGCCTGATGCCGTTGCAGGAGTTGGGGAATCAGCGCACTCTGCCTTAAGTTTTCCGGTCGATGGCGACCTGCGCGATTCGATAAACTCTGAAGTCATTTCCTGATATGAGTTTAGCAAGCCATTACTTGACACAACCTCGCAGAAGAAATCTTGAACATTGAGAGTTGTGGTGTAGAATTACCATGTTCGGCCCAGCTATCAGGAAGCCTTGGATATGTTAAGCCAGGAAGGCTGCCGGACCTGCGGAACTGTTACTAAGCTACGCTAAGCAATCGAGCGTCAAGCAGTTCATAAGTTCAGTTCTGTGAGTGTCCCCGGTCGTTGCCCTCAGCAGGACAACATTCCGGCATTCATCTCAGGTTCCCCTTTTCAGGCACTGGATGCCTCTCGCACTGCAATCGAGTCGGTTTGGCTCGTTATCCGGGACGGATACGCAGTTTCGAGATCGTCCGGGGTGAGGAGTCGCAGGCTGTGGAGTTGACCAGCGATTTCAAAGAGCTCGTCCGATCCCGGACTGAAATCGTCAGTCTCATTGGCGAATCGACAACCCTCATCCCGGAGCGCGGTGGCGCTGAGTACAAGTGCCTGTGCCCGTTCCACGAAGATCACAATCCGTCGATGAAGGTCTATCCTGATCGGCAAAGTTTCCGCTGCTGGGCCTGTGACACAGGCGGAGACGTATTCACCTGGGTCATGAAGCGTGAAGCGCTCAGCTTTCCGGAAACCATGCGGTTTCTTGCTGAACGTGCCCATCTTGAGATGCCGGAGCAGTCAAAGCATCAGTCAGATCAATTTGCGAAGAACGAAGAGCTGCATGCCGTTTTGAAATGGGCCGAGATGCAGTTTCACGAATGCTTCCTGAAAAGCAGCGAAGCGAAAGACGCTCGAGACTACATCGCCGAGCGAGGTTACAACCAGCAGACAGTCGAAGAGTTTCGATTGGGTTATCACCCTGAAGACTGGGACTGGATACAGAGAAAAGCAAAACCGCAGTTCTCGATCGAGGTTCTGCAGCAGTCACAACTGATCCGGCCACAGGACGACCGACCGGGATATTCCGACTATTTCGTTGATCGCGTTCTGTTTCCGATTCACGACGAACGACGACAGACTGTGGCTTTTGGGGGACGCCTTATCCCCGGCCACAAAGAACGAGGCCGCAAGTATTTTAATAGTAAAGAATCACCGGTCTTTCAAAAGAGTCGAGTTCTGTACGGCTTACCAAACGCCCGGGACGGAATTCGCGATACGAACACGGTACTTGTTGTGGAAGGGTACGCAGATTGCGTCGCGTGTCACCAGTACGGGGTCCGCAATGTCGTCGCCACATTGGGGACAGCGTTAACGGAGATGCACTGCAACCGACTGAAGGCGTTCGCTCAGAAGGTGGTGATGGTTTACGACGGCGACGATGCAGGACAGAACGCGGCGGCAAAAGCGGTCGGGATGCTGATCGGCCAGAGCGTCGACCTGCGAGTTCTCACTCTGCCCGAAAGCGCCGACCCGGATGACTATCTTAAACAAAACGGAACCGAGGCGTTTCAGGCTCTGGTCGACAAAGCTCCGGAAGCCTGGGAGTTCCGGTTCAATTACGAAGTGAAGAAACACGGTCTGGATTCGATCAACTCGCGAGAGACGGTCGTAACAGAAATGCTGCAACTGCTGGCCGACGCCGTCGATCTCCGGGGAACCGCCCGTGAAGACATTATTCTGGGAAGACTGGCACCGCGTCTGCAGTTGACGGAATCTGCCATTCGGAACCAACTTCAACGACTCAGAAGCGGCAACCGCGCACCGCAGTTTCAGTCCAAACCAGTACGGGACGAAGAGCCTGCCGTAATTCAGGAGGAGCGAATCGAATTCCATCGTCGACCGCTTACAAAAAACGACCGGATGGAGTGTGAACTGCTTGAAATTCTGTTTACGGAACCGGAACTGTCTGAGCTGACTCGGCAGGAAGTGGGAGTTGATGACTTCCTGAACCCGCACTTACGTGACGTGCTCCAGATTGTCTACGACGTGGTGGAGCTGGGTGAAGTACCGTCATTCGAGCGGGTGACTTTGGAGATGGAGCGAAATGAGCTGAAGGGGTTGACCGTCTGGTTGGCGGATCAAGCTCGCGAGAAGGGAATCGAGCACAAGCTCCGTGAGGACGCGGATGGAAGTGCGTCGACTCTGCTGCGGCAGAATCTCGACACACTGAAATGGAGGCGCGAGGAGCGGTCTCACAAAGCAGATTCCCAGAAACAGGCGATGAGCGGCGACGGCAACGACGCCTTCTCCATGTTGCAGAAAGCGATGGCGTTCAGCCAGAAGAAACAACAATTCATCGCAAGAGAGCATTGATTCAGCGTTAGATCAGGGTTTGCCTGATGAAACGGCAAAGCGGCAGAGTCGTTTTGCAGTTTCTGCAAGTGCGTCCGGTACAAAACCGATCGGACGAAGCCTGCACTACGGGTCTTCTTTCAAAGGAACAGCTCGTGCATACAGTCGACGAATCCCTCAATGAACTGATTACCGCCGGCACCCGTCAGGGGTATCTGAAGTTCTCGCAGATCTTCAATTATCTGCCGAACGAAGCAGTCAGTCCGGAGAAGCTCGACAACCTCCTCATGGCGATTGATGATCTCAACATGGAGATCGTCGCCGACGAGGAATCACTGACGACTCATCAGAAGAAGCGGAAGCAGAAAGTCAAGCCGATCGATGGTGTCGACTTTGAAGCCGAGGAAGGTAGCCGCAAAATCGACGATCCGATCCGGATGTACCTGACGCAGATGGGCGAGATCCCGCTGCTGACCCGCGAAGAAGAAATCGCTCTCGCCAAGAAGATCGAAATCACGAGGAAGCGGTTTCGCCGTGAACTCATGGAAAATGATTACGCCATGAAGGCGACTATCGACGTGTTGACGATGGTTCACACGTCCGACCTCCCTTTCGACCGGACGATCAAAGTGTCGGTCACCGAAGGTCTGGAGAAAACGCAGATTCTCGCTCGCATGCCTCACAACCTGCGGACTCTCGAAAACATGCGACGGGCTTACGTTGAAGAGGCTGAATCGCTGATTCTCGACACTTCGATCGCTCCCGAAGAACGACGCGAACGCGAACGCAAACTGAAACGCCGACGACGAAAAATGGTGACTCTGGTTGAAGAGCTGAGCATCCGAACGCAACGGCTCGCTCCGATTATGAAACGAATCGAGCAGATCAGCGAACGCATGACAGAACTGGAAAGGCGTCTGAGTCGAATTCGCAATCTTCCGACAGCCGCAGCCGAAAAGGCGACCATTCAGAACGAGCTTCGCGACATGATGCTGACGACTCTGGATACGCCAGCTTCGTTGCGGGAACGCTTGCGTCGCATTCGGTCTCGCTTCTCCGAGTATGAACGAGCGATGCAGGATCTTTCCGGTGGCAATCTGCGACTGGTCGTGTCGATCGCCAAGAAGTACCGCAACCGAGGCCTCAGCTTCCTGGACTTAATTCAGGAAGGAAACAGCGGCCTGATGCGGGCAGTCGATAAGTATGAATACCGTCGAGGTTACAAGTTCTCGACGTATGCCACCTGGTGGATTCGGCAGGCGATCACGCGAGCGATCGCCGACCAGGCACGCACGATCCGTATTCCCGTCCACATGATCGAAACGATGTCGGCGTTGCGGCGTGTCAGCAAGGACCTGTTGCAGGAACTCGGTCGCGAACCGACGGTCGAAGAAACGGCTGTGGCGGCGGATATCACTGTCGAAGAAGCTCGCCGCGTGCTCAACATTTCGCGACACCCGATCAGTCTGGATCGTCCGGTCGGCGAAAGCGAAGACAGTTACTTCGGAGACTTCATCGAAGACCAGTCCTCTGACAGCCCGGTCAGCTCGGCAGCTCAGGAGATGCTCAAAGAGAAAATTGACTACGTCCTGAAAACACTCACTTACCGCGAACGAGAAATCATCAAACTGCGATACGGCCTCGGCGACGGCTACACCTACACACTTGAGGAAGTCGGTCGAATCTTCAAAGTTACCCGCGAACGCGTCCGCCAGATCGAAGCCAAGGCTGTCCGCAAGCTGCAACACCCGGTGCGCAGTCGACAGCTGAAAGGCTTCCTCGAAAGCCTCGCCACTGTTTACTGATGGGGTTACTGATTGGGCCTTTGCCACCTGAATCCAACACGCCGGTTTCGCCAGTTGCGAAGCCGGCGTTTTTTGCTTTTTCTGATGCCTGCGTCAAGGACTGATCACCTTTCCATACTCCTGGAAGAAAGTCCCTGATCCGCTTCTTCCGGATGAAACTCGACATCTTCATAGATCTCTGACAGGGTTAAAGACACATTGATCGATGCGAATTCCAGGACCGCGTCTGCACCTTTCAGAATTGTGAGCAGCCAGTTGCCATCGTCCTGCCTCAAGAACCGTTCAACCTGAGCCTCGCTCTGCGAGACCAGTACGTACTCTTTCAGAGAATCCAATTCGCGATACAGGTCGAACTTCCTGCCTCGGTCGTAGCGTTCCGTCGATTTCGACAGGACTTCAAACACGACGATCGGATTTGTAATGGCGTCTTTGTCGCGATCGTCAAACTGGCGATCGCCACAGACCACAGAAGCGTCCGGATACGTACATAGTCCATTCGCGGGAATTCGAATCCGTTGATCGCTCGCGGATGGCCGACAGCTCGACCCGCGAAGTCGATTCTTCAACGACGACACCAGGTTTAAGCCGATGTCGTTATGCGTGGGCGTGCCGCCGGTCATGGCGAAGATTTCACCGTTGTAAAACTCACTCTTGTACTCGGCAACGCGTTCTCGCGCGAGGTACTCGTCGAGTGTGTATCGCGACTCAGGAACTGCTGACATGGGCGGCCTCCAATGTGATCGAAACTGTCATGGTATCCAGATTCCAGCAGGCTCGTCCAACCGTGAAATGCCCAGACGCGATAAGAGTTGGTAAGAGCATCACGTCCCTATCAATTCGCTCGGCAGTACATCAGCTATTCGGCAGCACTTTGAATCGGGCCGCCGATGGCTCGCACCAGTCGGAACTGCGACTGGTTATGGGCGACGACGGCGTTCAGTAGATTCTGTCTGGCGTCGGCCACGGCCTGCACGGCCTGCAGTGCTTCGAGTGGCAACCCGGCAAGGCCGCGGATTCGCGCCTTGGTCAGCTCGAACGTCTCAAACGCTGCAGTAACGCGAGATTCCGCGAGCTTGATCTGCTGTCGTTGCGACTGGGCCTGATGCCAGGTCTGAGTGATCTCTGTCACGATCTGGTCGCGTGTCGCGTGATACTGGCAGAGCGATTGCTGATAACGGCTTCTCTGTTGATCCTGTCGTGCAACGTGGCCGAATCCCAGGTTTCGCACCTCCCACACGGCGGCAATATCGAAATCTGACCGGCCCGCCAGCCCGCGTACCGAGTCCCCTGTTCCGCCACCGAACGCCCCTGCCGATGCTCCGACTGAAAGGTTAGGCAGAAACGGTCTCCATCGTTCGCCTTCTAATGCCGACTCATCAGCTTCCAGTCGAGCGTAGCGTTCGC
>JAQBWV010000184.1 GCA_027624335.1 Planctomycetota bacterium | reverse complement strand
TCTGCCAGAATACGTTGAAACGAACGGCAAACGTCCGCGACATGTAAAGCAGGCCTCAGCAGGAGTCTGTAAAACAGCATCAGCGGTGTGCGAAAGTTCGCGGACTGTTTTCCGCTTCACACAAAAATACTCTGGCAACTTCTACGAAATTGGCGATCTCGGTCGGTCGTCGTGAGGTGGCGAACTGTCATTGACGCAACGTGCATCGAACTCCGCATAACGTGCCGTGGCGAGATCGACGAAGGAGACCAGCGAAGACATGCACTGTTAAGGAACTGCCTCGCTTCGAAGCGACGTTCGAAAGTATTGTCAGGACGTTAACGCCATACCGCCGGCGCTTTCGACCAGCAGTACTCGCGGGAGATCGCCGGTCAGACGTTCGATGGCTTCGAAGACTTCGACCTCGTGGCCATCCTCAGGAACTTCGAATCCAAGGATCACAATCGCGGCGTTGCGGGACCACTGCTGGATGGTGTTCGGCACGTCAGACCCCAGGATCGCGACGGCTTCTGCATTGATCCGCGAGTCTTCCGACAACTTCTTTAAATGCTTTTCAACTTCAACGCTTGCTGATTCGTTCTCCACGATTCGCAGCAGTCGAACCGGGTGGTATCGCCATTCAGGGTTGAGCGTCAGCAGGTGGGCGAGTAGCAGCATCAGCTCGCCATTCTTCTGACCACGCCACCAGACATCAATCGAGCCCAACGGCGCCTCCCACGGATCATCCTGAACGGCGTCGGTGTTTTCATCCTGGACACTGCTATCGGGAGTTTGCTTCAGCCTCAACGCCACGACGCTGCGATCGAGCTGTGAAATCACTCTCAGATTTGAACCGAAGGTCTCAGCCTTTGCCGCATCATTTGGCCAGCCCAGCAGGACCGTGTTCGGTCGCAGTCCACCGATTCCGTGGCATTGAACCAGCGACTCAATTCCGTCTGTCACGAACGGAGCAACGACCACAGCGGGAAATGCTTCGAGCCCCTGCTCGGCAATGAACGACCGCAACATCTTTTCCGCACCGCGCCGCCGTTCCAGGCGGCTTTCGACTTCCCCACTAATGACTTGAGACAGCGTGAGGATCCCATGCCCAGCGGTCAGCCAGTGACCGTAGACCGCCAGATTGGGACGCGTCCACGCGCCGCCGCTTAACGCCAGAATGATCGGTCGCCAGTTCTTAGGGTGGTAAATCTCGTCTTCGAGTTTCAGCAGGTTCCGTCGGGTTTTCTCAAACTTCAAACCGCTTTGCATGTCTCCCCAGCGAGCTTCGATTTCGTGCAGGCTGATGTACCAGCACAGGCCCGCCATCAGTACCAGAGAAACGATTGCCCAGATCCAGTCGATCAGAAACATCACGGCCAGACACGCAATCGCGCCCAGCAGCGACGTCGACCAGTGGCTGAAACGGAACCGGGGGCGATAGCTGGGATTCTTTGTAATCGCTTCGTAAAACGTCGCGAGATTCAGCGTGCCGTAGGTAATCATGAAAAACATCGTGATCACCGGCGCAATCGCGTTCAGATCGCCGAGCAGAATGCAAACCTGCGAAATCGAAAAGGTGACCACGGTGGCCCGTCGCGGTTCGGATGTTTTACCGCTGCCGCTGGCGAGAAACCTCAGGCTTCGAAAGACGTCGTCCCGGGCGAAGGCCTGCAGAATTCGAGGGGCGCCCATCATGCTGCCCAGCGCGGAAGAAATCGTCGCGGCGAAGACTCCTGCGGTGATCAGTGAGCCCGACCAGGCAATCTCTTTGATGATGAGATTGTTGCCTGTCAGGTCTCCGCTGGACCGGGATGCTCCCAAAAGGACAGCCTGCAGGACATAAATAAACGCCGTAACGGCAACAGCGTACAGCGTTCCGCGTGGAATGGATCGCCCAGGTTCGGCGAGATCTCCCGACATGTTCGCACCGGCCATGATCCCGGTCACGGCCGGAAAAAACAGCGCGAACATCGTGAAGAAGTTCTGATGGTCAGCGTAGTTCGACTGCTGATTCGCACTGAGCAATGCGGAATCAAATGCAGCGCCCGCGCCAACGAAGAACGAAACCAGGGCAGCAATCAGAATCGCCAGAATGAAATACTGAACTTTGATCGTCCAGCCGGCTCCGATGTAGACGCAAGCAAAGACCACGACATTTGTCACCGTGGCGACTGTGGTCATTGACGCATTCGTCGTCCCGAAGGAGTCAGCAAAGGCTTCAGAAAAGCCTAGCACGTACATCGCAACGGAAATCGCCTGAGCGAGAAAGAACACGACGCCAATCGCGCCGCCAAACTCGACGCCGAGACTGCGACTGATCAGGAAGTACGCTCCACCACTTTTCACTCGCGTGTTGGTGGCAACTGCTGAAAGAGACAGTGTGGTCAAAGTCGTGATCATTTTGGAGATGACCACAATCGCAATCGCACTCAGCACTCCCGCCTGCCCGACAACCTGCCCGAAACGCAGGAACATGATCACGCCCAGAATCGTCAGCGTGCAGGGAGTGAACACCCCGCCAAACGTACCGAATCCGGGGCTCGCTGGTTTTCCCTTGTGATCCGTGCTCAATTAATTTCCTGTTTCATTGCGATCATGGACGTTGGGTGATACAGCGATTCATGCAGTTTTGTTCTTTTTGTCCTGCTTGATTTTGCGTTTTTCCTTTGCTGTGTGCTGGGCTTTCTTCTGCTGCTCTTTCTTACCTTTGTCTTTGCTTCCCTTGTCACCCATCGCTGTTTCTCCCTGACCGAGAATGAATGATTGAATTTCGGACGAAGTCACGTCCGAACTGCCACACCTGAAACCACGGCACCTTCTGCAGACGCACTGTACCGCCGGAGTCTGATAAATCTCAGTGTTGAATCGAAATCGAATATGGGAAGTCCACGACACTCTGCGACCGGCGACTACGTCGGCGATTTGTACTCCGTCTGGCACTAAAATCCAGCTCGCGTTTTTTTTCGCTCACTCGGTTGGAGTCACAATCTCCCGGCTGCAGCCACGGTCAGAGCGTTATTCGGCAAGGCAAGAGCACAGCCCTTGCTCGGTCCCCACGTTTATACACTCCGAAAAGCATCCATCAGACGGACGAATTGTCCAACCGGTATGCGTCAGTCTCGATATCGAAACCTAATTCGTAGAGCGCTCTCAATGGAGTTGTCTGGTTCTGCTGTGACTCCAGCACGGCGGCCATTGTTGAAGCGTGAATAAGTGGTTCGCGAGGGCCAATGGCGTCAAGCACAACGAGCTTCAGGCAATCACCAGCGTCTTCGATCTGAGTCCTGAGGAACCCGGCGACCAGCGGATAAGGCGTGAGCAGCGGCGTGTCCTGGCTATTCGCGAGGTACCTTTCATAGGCTCCCTTGCTTGAGAATCCATAGATCGGCGAGCACTCTGGTCCAGCCTGTGGCGGCGTCATCTGCGGTCCGATGCGACGTTTATCGTTCATCAGGACGTAGAATGGTGTGCTGAAGGAAACGGTACTCAACGGCATGTCTGTTCCACTTTCTTGAGGAAAACCCGCTTTCAATGCGGGATTACTGATTGTCATCGACGCAGGCGTCATGTCCGACAGGCTTAACTGACAACACTGTATCCCTGCTCGCAAGGTTCGTACCGAAGAAACCAGACAGCGGCGACGGCAAGAGTTCTGTTGTCGTTACCGTCGTCGACTTTTTTTCCTGCCAACGGTGTCGCGGTAAGTGCACTTCATCGACTCGCGTGCTGCCACGAAACCTCTGCCTTTGCCTCTCCTGATCGTCCTCTGTCGGCCTGGAAGTAACGACCGTCGGTTGATTCACCCGAAGTTGCCCTGCACGCAACGCTGTGGCCATGGCAGTCGGAACCTCGGCTTCTGCGAGAATTACGGTCGATAGATTCTCAATCGTGAGTGCGACCATCTCCTGCTCGTGAGCAATTGCCATGGCCCGACGCTGTTCTGCTCGCGCACGTGCCATTCGAATATCAGCATCGGCCTGATCAACTTTCAGCCTGGCTCCAATGTTCACACCAACATCGATGTCGGCGATGTCGATTGAGACAATCGCAAATGCCGTTTGCGAGTCCAGCCCTCGTTCAAGCACCTGCCGGGTTATGATCTGCGGATCAGCTAGCGCTTCGCGATAGCTGTCGCAGGCCCCGATGGCGGAAACGATTCCCTGTCCGACACGAGCGACGATTGTCGCCTCTGTCGCGCCTCCAATGAGATTCGACAGATTCGTACGAACCGTCACTCGGACCCTCACTTTGAGCTGGATACCGTCTTTCGCCACTCCATCCAGTGTGCCTCCATTGGCACTCTCTGGGTCAGGACAATTGATGACTCTGGGATTCACGCTGACCTGGACAGCTTTCAGGATGTCGCGTCCAGCGAGGTCGACGGCAGCGGCGGTGTTCCAATCCAGATCAATGCCGGCCCGATGCGCCACGATCAAGGCGAGCGTGATTCGATGCACGTTCCCGCCAGCCAGATACTGGGCTTCGATGGCGTTGGTCGGGAAATTCGCCAGGCCGGCCTGCACGGCCATCACCTTACACTGCACGATGAGTCGCGGATCGACCTTCCTGAGGGACATCATGACTAGAGACAACAAACCAATGTGAGTCCCAGTGACCTTCGCCTGTAGCCACAACGAAAAGTACCGACCAACAACGATCGCCATCCCAGCAAGTGTCAGCGTCCCAACAATGACCAGCACAGCATCAGTCATGAGCGTTTACCATCAGATAGCGGCGGACCCGCTCCGGCTGAGAATGTGTGGCCACACCCGCACATCTTCTTCCGGGCATACAGCAACGCCTTGCACTTCGGACACTTCTTTTGACACGGCACGAATCCACTCGGAACCTGCACTGTGGTAACCGCCGAAGCGTCGCATTTGATGCGGTTCATCCGAATCGCATCTGCCCGTTTCACCTCGCATTGAGGATGGATTCCGGCCAGTGAATAGCTGATCTCTCCACAGACCTGACAACGTGGTCGCTCGCGACTTTGAATCAGCGGCTGTGGTTTCTTATTTGGCATCGACGCCACGCTTCCTCCTCACGCGGCCAAGCCGCATCGAACGCCTCACAAGCGTACTCAAATCAAATCGTCTGCCTGTCGACTCGACGAAACCCACAAGAATTCTGGATCACCTTCCAGGAAGCGATAACCGCGTCGAATCGCCATCCAGTTCCGCGCACCGTTCCCGCACTGAGCGATACGGCATGCCCTCAGGTCGTTCATATCGTTCGGCCCTGACAAACCAGAAAGCCAGACCTCCCGTATTGTGTTCCGGGCTGCTGGCGGATCCTGTTGCACGCACGCCGAGCGAACCTTTCCTGCCGGTCTTCTGCCAACCTCGACGTTCCATAATCATCCGGACGAGTACTCCAATCGCCTGCCGAAGTCGCGTACTGCGACGAGGGTGTACGCCTTCAAGAAACTGATGAATCGTTGGTTGCGATTCGAGTTCACGCACGACGCCAGCCAACGGTGAACGGTCGTGGTGCAGTTCTGACTCTTCCATTCGACGTTGCCGATCTGCGTCAGCAAAAAAAGTGATCACATCGTCGAACGGCTGCTCTGCATCGTTAACGACGTCGGAAAATGTTTTCCCTTGAGGATCATTGAGGAAGTCAACTCTTGTCACGCGAACTTTCGCCATTTCTGTAACTCTTGAACCCAGGTCGACGGCCACCAGCAGATACAATACATGCACCTGCAACTCTTGTATCTACATAGCCTGGCCCACGCAATGAAGCCGCCTTCGAATGCGGCATCAGGTAGGCCTTGCCTCACTCGACAAGACCGCCCGAACAGACTCAAATCTCAAACGCAGACGCAAAGGTTCGGTCCCTTACGTACGGCTTCATCTCCGCCCGGGATTGCGTTGGCGGAACCAGTGGCAATCATTTTCAATGAGCCACAGACCGTGAATCGCGTGAACAATCGATGCAGTTCGGTGGAAACAGCTCAGTATGGCAAACACACTTGTCCTTGTTCCGACACCGTTCGAACGGAAGATCCTTGACAGCGTTCTGCTGCGGCCAACCCATCTGGTGGGAGGCACGTTGCACTTGTGTGGCTTTGGTCCTGTTGCCGCTGCCGCACGAACCAGCCAACTTATCTCAAGATGGAATCCGGCGAGAATTGTTCTGACAGGTATTGCTGGTGCCATCGGGGATCAGTTGCCAATCGGTTCGGCAAGTTCATTTGACGAAGTGGCCTGTTTCGGAATTGGTGTAGGCGGAGGCGAACACTTCGAGACGGCGTCCGCTGCCGGTTGGGCTCAGTGGGGCAGCGATGCCGCTGCCGATTCCGAAGACGTTTTGAACGTTGGGGACGTTCTGGCTCTCAACCGTGGTCATTCGGGCGGCGATGTCGGCTCCGTTTCTGATACACAGCAGCTTCTGACATGCTGTGCTGCATCTGCCACTTCGAATGATGTGAATCTCAAGCGGCGTTGCTTTCCGACAGCCATTGCGGAAGACATGGAAGGCTTTGGAGTCGCGATGGCCTGCGCTCTCGCTGGAATCCCTCTGCAGATCGTGCGTGGGATCTCCAATGTTGCCGGAGATCGAAGCAAGGACCGATGGATGGTCCGCGAAGCTCTGGAAGCGGCAGGCGAACTGACTTGCAGCCTGATTGCAGACGACAGCCAGTGGAGTTAAGACCCCCCTCTGCCGACACGCGGAGTCTGAATTGCGATCAGCTCTCACAGCACACCGGGACCAGCAAAGAGTGAGTGACAGCAGTGACTCAGAAGATCCACCTGGGCATCTCCACCTGCCCGAACGACACGTTCACGTTTCACGCGTTGATGACGCGGAATGTGGACTGGCGCGGACTTGAGTTCGATGTCGAGCTGATCGACATTCAGCAACTGAACGACCGGTTGTTCGAAGGCGACTTTGACGCGGCGAAGACAAGTTTTCATGCAGCGCTGCTGCTGGCTAACGAGACCGTTGTTCTGCCCAGCGGTTCGGCACTCGGATTCGGTGTCGGCCCACTGCTGCTGTCTGCTGGTCCAGACACATCACCGACCGATAACAATCAGATAACACTCTGCCCGGGCAAGCACACGACCGCGTCGCTGTTAAACTCGCTGTTTCACCCGGCGACAACACGCGTTGAGCATGTCGTCTTCTCAGAGATTATGCCGATGCTGCAGCGTCGGGAAGCGGACTTTGGAGTGTGCATCCACGAAGGACGTTTCACCTGGCAACAGCAGGGACTGGGACTGGTGGAAGATCTCGGCACCCGATGGGAAACTGAGACTGGCTGCCCGTTACCCCTGGGAGGAATCGTTGCTCGGCGAAAACTCGGCGACAGAGTCATTGCGGCGGTGCAGAGCGTCATTCGTGATTCGTTAGAGTTCGCACTGGCGGATCGTGACGCAGCATTGCCGACCATGAGACAGTATGCTCAGGAATTCGACGACAACGTGCTGATGAAACATGTCGACCTGTATGTGAATCAGTGGACGACGGATCTCGGAGTGACAGGACAGAACGCGCTCGACCAGCTTTCGCAACGCGCGCAGTCAATCGGGCTTGTCTCTGAGACAGACTTACCGATCGAAGTCTTTAAGACATCAGCGTCTTTGATCTAACGCAAAGACGCTGAGACGCGAAGAATCGCCAGGACACCAGGAGTAGTTCTTTGCGATTCTTTGCGGCTTTGCGTCGGGTTTTGATTTTCAGTCCATTAATCGCGGGATATGGACTTAGTCTCCAGCAGATGCCAGAAGGAGTTCCGCAATGACACGACAACGCCACTCACAGATGTTTCTGGCGATAATTGTTACCGCTGCGTTGACCACTCCCATCCACGCGGGCGAAAGCTGGATTCAGCTGCAGGGCGACGAATTCCGCTCGGGCAACGCGTCTGATGAGGTGCTCTCAGGGGCTCTGGGCCTGCGAGGGGCCGTTCCGCTGACTGATGGAATTTACGCCTCGCCCGTCGTGAGTGACGGCACTGTCTACGTGATCGACGGAGCTGGTGTCATTTTCGCAATCGACGCGGCAACCCTGAACGTCATCTGGAAATTCGCAACCGAGGGTGGCCCTGGAAACTGTAACAACGTCGCCGCGCCAGCAATCGCTGGTGAGTACCTGCATGTCGGTACGGCAGCCGGGTACTACTACGTTCTGAATCGTAAGACAGGAGACGTTGTTAAGCGAATCGATTGTCAGGAGCCTGTTTTCTCGGCCCCGGCAGTGGGTGCCGCCAGAGTTTACTTTGCGACGCTGGGCGCTCAGGTATTCGCTGTCGAACGGAATGGCGACGTTGCCTGGACGTGGGACTTTGTCAAAGAGGTTATCGACTTTCACGGCAACCGTTGGAGCGGGGCTGACTGGCTGGCTCATCGCAAAGACCGAGTGACGTGGCGCGATCACTTCGTCTGTTCTCGTGACATCTGCCTGACGGGTAACACGATCGTGATGCCTGCAGGCGGGCGAACCGTCTTCATCGAAGATGCCGGAGTTGCTCCAAAGCTTCGCCATGTCGGGATCATCCCGAACTACGCGGGTTCAGAGTATCCCGCGACGTTTGGCCAAAGCGCCGACACCGATGGGAACGTGTACGTGCAGTGGCACCGACGCGACAACGCAGGCCGTGTCGAGAAACTTCGCCTGAGGGGCGATGAGTTGCAGACCGATTTCGTTAAGGGAACGGAGACGTCCATTCGAATTTCCGGGTTGTTGAGTTTCGCTTCGGTCAGTGTGAGAGGTGATGACGTCTACCGGGTCAGACCCGAGCAAGGGCGAGGTCTATGTCGACACGCAGCAGGTAAAGACGAACCTGACGTCCTGTGCCCAGCCGCATCGATCTGCCCGCCGGTGTTGACGAAGGGTCACGTCATCTATGGCGGACTCGACGGAAAGCTTTACGTCGTTCCGATGAATGGCGGCGAGATTGAATCATTCGCGACGGCATTCGGAGCATCGATCAGTGCGCCTGTTGCCGTGGCCGATGGGCGTGTCTTTGTCGGATGTGAGGACGGATATCTCTACATTCTGGAGCCCGGTGGAAATGCTGCGTTGCCCTCGAATGATCTGGAATTGTGGAAAGTCCGCAGTCCGCTGAAAGGTGAACTGGCGGACGGAAAGTACGACTGGTACACGAACTACGGCGACTTCGGTGGCACGAATGCCAATGAGCAGGGACTCACGACACCACTGCGGATGCGCTGGGCGCGACGTCTTGAAGGCACCGTTAAACATCTCCCGGTGTGTGGCGGCGGACGCCTTTACACGCACACTGCTGAAGGGCAGATCATCGCCGTCGAACAGGACACTGGTCGGCTTCTCTGGCGGCGACATTGGCCGGACGTTTATCTCTCCTTCACATCGCCACTCTACATCAGAGGCAAGCTACTGGTCCCGCAGGCCGGAATTCGCCGATCGCTGATGCGATGTCTCGACGCGGCAACAGGCGAACTTCTGTGGGAAGCTCCGTTTACCGGGTCACCAAGCTGGAGCCGGCAGTTCCCCCCCGTCGCTCACGGCGACATCGCGATCTATGCATCCGGGTCGGGTGACTACGCGCCGCAGGGATCTGAGAAGCCATTTACGTTCGGTGGCACACCGGAAGAATTTGGCGGTCGCGAAGTCATGAGCTGGATCTACTCAAACGACAACCCTTACTACCCGAAGAATCACCGTCCCCGACTGTGGGCCTGGGACCTGAACACCGGCAAGGTCGTGTGGGAGAAAGACTTTTCCGAATACGGACGCGGTGGAAACGACTGTGGAATCTGCATGCTGGATGGGAAACTGTACTACTCGACGTTTTTCGGCTACGCATCAAGCCAGCGGAAGCGGCGAGGCCTTCCGGAAGAGAACAACGGTCTGACCGCATGTCTGAATCCGACCACCGGCGAGGTCGATTGGCTGACCACCAGGTATTATGTCACGTCGAAGTGCACCCTCAGTTCGCGAGACGGTCACATTTACATCGGTGGCTATAACAGAGCGAAGGAAGGCACCGACGACAGATTCGTCTGGTGTTTGAGTGCCAAAGACGGCTCTCTGGTCTGGCAGTCAGACGCAGTCACGTCAGCGCTGAATGTCGTCACTGTCGGAGAGCGTTTCATTTTCTCGAACGCGCTGCGAGGCAAAGGCAACGTATTTGACCGCGATACCGGCAAAGTCGTCAGCAGCATCGGCCACAACTATGCCTGCTGTCGCTTTACACTTTCCGAGCCGTACGTGCTCGGAGCTAACATGGACATGATCGATCTCTCGAAGAATGGAGAACTCGTTTCCACCGGCCCGGCAATCGACTCTCGGGAGTGCCTCGGAGCGGTCGTCTCCAACGGGCGAATCTTCTACACATCACAGGCCAGCGGTTTCGTCGTGTCGCAGACATTCGGCGAGGCATCACTTTCGCTGCCTGCCATCTGGGAACGGCCAGCCTCTGAATAATCAGGACGTCTGAGCTTCGTCACCGAAAGAATTCCAGCAAAGAAGCTGGTGGCCGAGCGCTACGGCTCTAACAACCTGCAAGGCCCTCTATCGGACGATCTCGCTCAAGGCTTCGTATCGCCGCTCTTACGTTTGAACTGATCGGGCAACTCGTCTGGTTCTCAAAATCAAACGACACCATTACTGACACAGCATCCGCCGCAGTTGCTTCCTGGCGACGGCTGACCAGGCGATGCTCGATGTGAATGCTTGAATTGCCGACTCGCCCAATTCGCGCACCGATGAGCACTGTGTCCGGATACGCGAGTTGCTTCCGGAAGTCGCAAGTCATCGAAGCCAGAACGGTACCGAACCTTCCGCTTCGCCCTTCGCCAAGCAGGTCAACTCTTTCCGCGTACGCGATTCGCGACGACTCCCACCAACGGAAAAACACGACGTTGTTGACGTGGCCCAGCGCATCCTGGTCGCCCCACTGAACTGGCAGCTCAATCACGACCGGGTAGTCTTGAAGTAGTTTCATGTTTCTTTCCCGCGAGGTTCTGGTCGAAGCAGGTTCACTCGGCATTACCGGGATTATCGTTGTCACTTGCAAGGCATCCTTCACCGAATCGACCGGACGAACAGTTGCCTCAGTCGCAGGGAAACTCGCCACGGCAGGGACTGGCGATTCTCGATTGACCCTGCGGCCAGCCAGGAACCGATGTTCGATATACAGTCCGTCTGGTCGTTTTCCAGGAGAATCGCCACGTACCTCATACCAGCTTTCTCTGCAAAGTTACTCGCCCGAAGCTGATTTCGACCGATTGGATTCGCGGTCGCAGAGTTTTCGGACACAACAAGAGGTTCTGCGTCAGGGACCGGAATTCTAAATGCCATCTTCACTTCAGACACTTCATGAGCGCCGGGCCGGGAATACGGACGAATGGCTGCACGGACTTTGTCGCGACTTTTCCGACGCGACAGGCTGGAACCTGAAGTTTCTACGCGACTCCGGGCAGCTGGAAAACGGATTTGATCGACGCGAACTCGACTGGTGCTGGCACGAGGAGATCTCCGACGGTACTCGCCGAATCGGATCATTTCATCTCGATGTGCCAGGTATCCACCAGCCGAAATTGTCTTTCGAATCGGCTCACAGACTGTCTTCAATTCTCGCGGCACAGGCCAACAAGATTCTTCACTCTCAACGACAGATTCAGCACCAGGCCACCGAGATCGGGGCGTTGATAACGTCACGTGAATCAGCCGATGAAGATATCCGCATGCGCCTGCGGGCCCTCATGCGAGCGTGCGTATGCCTGCCACGATTTCGCGGAGCTGCGCTGTTCGTGCTGGCGGCTGACGGATGTTCGCTTCGATTCCGGATGTCGCATCACATCGCCGAGAATGACGTTCCCACCAAACGGCGAAGCCTGGAGATGTCGCAGTTTGATCTGGAAGCGCTCGAAATAGGCCTTAGTGCCGTGAACTCCGCAACGCACAATTCACACTTCTGGCTTCCCGAAGACATGCGGACGGCGGTGTGTGTCCGCGTCGGTAACGAGTCCGGTCCGATCGGTACGCTGTGGCTGTACGATCGCCGCGAACGAGACATCACCGACGACGAAATCCAGTTGCTACGTGGATTCGGCAACCAGATTGCTGATGCGTTCGAGCGTCTGGTGCTCCGTTCCGAACGAGACGAGCGGCAGAAGCTGGTCCGGGAACTGGATGTGGTTGCGAGCGCCACAGCCGACTACTGCGACATTGCGGAACGATTTCCAGGTTGTGACATCGCCGTGCGTAACCGCAGCCGATGCGAAGTTGGAGGCGACCTGTGCGATGTCGTTCGGCTGGACGATCAGCGAACGATGGTGATGGTGGGCGACGGCTCGGGCGACAGCATTCCTGCAGCCATCGTCATGACAGCCGCTCGTGGGGCGCTGCATGCCTGCCTCGAAACGACCCCCGGCGAGATCCTTTCGCCCGACCGAATCCTCACCATCGTCAATCGAGCCTTGTTCCGCGTCACTGCCTGCCAGCAGTTCCTGACGCTGATCATCGGAATTCATGACAACAGTACGGGCATCTTCACTTACTCGAACGCCGGTCATCCACCGCCACTATATGTCCACGAGGGAGAAGTTCGTTCTCTGGAATCGCAGGGTCTGCTGCTGGGCGTTGTCGAAGCCGCCGACTATTCCTGTGCCTCATTTCCAATCGGCCCGGATGATCTCCTGATTCTCTTCAGCGATGGAATTGTTGAAGCTCGCAGTGCGTCGCAGGAAATGTTCTGTAACGCCGGAATCCTGGCAGCCATCGAAGATGACACGTCAGGAACAGCGAGCGAGATTCTCGAAAATATCTGGAACCGCTACGAAGCACACACGGGCGGCCAAAATCTGGATGACCGCACGCTGGTGATCCTCAAGGGGCTGAGGGCTGAGGGCTGAGGGCTCGCCTCACACCTTACGCCCCATTCTTGCCCGTGTCTGCAGAAATGCGGTCAACGCCACATCCAGCGGCTCGTCTGTTCGGAGCAGCTGGTAGTCCATCCCCAGGTCGCGGCAGCC
>JAQBWV010000183.1 GCA_027624335.1 Planctomycetota bacterium | reverse complement strand
CCGCCCTGAGCCAGTCCACCCGCCATTGCCAGACCTGCGAGAAACCCTGCTGCTGCGCCTCCTGACTTCTTGTCATCTTTCTCGCCGGCAGAAGCCAGCATCAGAGCGATCAGAATCTCAGCCGAGCTGAAGTCCTTCATCGCATTGACGAGATTCTGCATGTTCGACGGCATCCCCGGAGACGCAGCCCCGGCTGGAGCTGTCGGTGATCCAGCGGACGCGCCTGCGGCACCGCCAATTCCAGCGGCACCACCCATGGCGGCCGAACCGCCACCTCCGCCGACTGCACCTGCTCCCGAAATTCCCATGGCTCACCTCTGGCGTTTGATGGATTGGCATTTGACGAAAGAACGTCAAGCAATCCGAGCGCCCGATCCGTGCCGAAAATCGCAGTCAGTGTGCAACACCTTTTCGACTCAGGAGTTATCGAACTTTCGAGTGAACCACCTCACGTTTCCCTGAAACAACATCGTGTGTTGAGGTCAACGCGGGTGTTGAGTTTTCTCAACACGACTTTGGCGAGAGTGCGTCACCATCGACAGCATTCACCGCAACGTGTCAAAAGCAGTTTGACGACGACTGTCAGCGACGTATTTTTTGCGATGTCGCTTGCCTCAACGCTTTGACGCGAAACGACTCACGGAATGCGCAGCTCTCGTCATCTCTCTTGAAGGCCAGCCATGATCGCCTCGACAACTTCGCTAAGTGATCTCAGCCCAGCGTCGAACATCCACAACAAACTGATGTCGCTGGCTCGCGAAGCAGACTCGCGGCAGGTCAGCTGGTATCAGACATCAAGTCTGTTGAATGACCGACGTGCTCATCGCATTGCGTTTCCTGAAACGCTCCTGGTGGTGGGTGTCGACAAGGATCCTCGAGACGGCCGGTTCTTTGCAGTGTCAAAGGGAATCGTCGCCAACGGGCGAGACATCTCGATCGACGGTATTTCGTTCCAGCACGCAGGGCCGGTTCCGCATCGATCTGTGGCTATCAGTTTCCGTTCGCCAACCGGTACTGAAACGCTCGTCGCAAAGCTGTCGTGGTGCCGCTTCTCCCGTGACGGCCGCTATGTCAGCGGAGGGCGACTTATTCGCGACGCGCGTTACGCTAGCGAATCGGAGATCGATTGGGATTCGTTGGTGAACTCAGCGTTGTAAATCGCCAGAACCACATTTACCGCTGACGTCACGGCTGCAATGCCAAACAGACAGACAGACTCCGCTGACGACGTAAACGCTTCACGGTTTCAGGAGCGACCACTCTTACAGGTCCAGGTCAGCGAGGATGGAAGCGTCGAGCATGAAAGCTTCGTTGATCGTTGCGGTTGGATCGTCTCCGAAGATGTCAGTTCCCTGATTACCCGCAACGGTGTCGTTACCACTGTTTCCGTGGATGAAGTCGTCACCGTCTCCGCCGAGGATGATATCATCGGCACCGCCGCCTCGTAATGAATCGTTTCCGTCGCCACCCAGCACGGTATCGTTATCCGATGTACCCAGGACGAGGTCGTTACCGTCCATTCCGGTCATGAGATCGTTGCCGAAACCACCGTTCATCGAGTCATCGCCGTTACCGCCGTTCATGGTATCGTTGCCATCACCGCCGTTGATTGTGTCGTCGTCATCGCCGCCACGAAGTCGATCATCGCCTTCGTCTCCATTCAGTCGGTCGCTACCGGTTCCGCCGTCCAGGGTGTCATTACCGTCCTTGCCTCGAAGGTCGTCGTCTCCGTGACCGCCGACCAGTGAATCGTCTCCGTTTACACCGTTCAACAGGTCATTGCCATTGCCGCCCAGAATGGTGTCGTCACCGTCATCGCCCCGGATTGAATCGTTGCCTTCATCACCAGAGAGAAAGTCTCCGTCATCTCCACCCGAGATGATGTCCGCTCCATCGCCCCCAGTGATCGTATCGCTCTGATTTCCACCGCTGATGACGTCGTCGCCGTCTCCACCGTCGATACTGTCCGTTCCTCCCTGACCATTCAGGCTGTCATCTCCGCCGTCGCCGAAGATTGCGTCAGAGTCCTCACTGCCGGTGATCGTGTCGTTGCCGAAGGCTCCTCGCAGCACCAGTTCGGAATCGCCGAGCGTTGCTCCCAGAGCGCTGATCGTGTCATTACCGGATCCGCCATTGACCTCGATGGTCATACCCGTCGCGGTCGACAGAGTTCCGATCGAGACAAAGTCATCACCACCGCCCATCGAAAGCAGCACGCGTGCCACTGACGAATCCACCTGAGCGGACTGACCGTTTGAGGAAATCAGTACTCCGGTCCCGTTCAATGGCGTACTGATCGTAACCGTGTCCTGCGTGCTGGTGCCGCGGACTTCGACCGTGTCGCCTTCATCTTCGGACGTAAAGACGTCCGCACCCTGTCCAACTCCCCAGCGGATATTGTCGTCACCCAGTCCGCCATCGACGGTATCATTGCCACCCTGACCATCGAGCGTGTCATTGCCGGAACCACCCAGGATGGAGTCGTTGCCAGCGCCGCCTCTGGCCCAATCATTGCCACCGCCGCCCAGAATCGTGTCGTCACCGGATTGTCCGTTGAGCGTGTCGTTTCCGACCGAGAGCGATCCGGCGAAACTGTCGTCGCCAAGAATCAGGTCGTTGCCAGCTCCACCAGCGACGTTGTCGTTCCCATCGCCTCCTTCGAGGCTGTCATCTCCGGAGTTTCCGTTGAGAGTGTCGTCTCCGGATTCCCCCAGCACCAGGTCTGCACCGCCACCACCGACGATCGAGTCGTTTCCTCGACCACCCGACAATGTGTCGTTGCCAAGCCCCCCTTGAATTGTGTCCGATCCCGCGACAGCGCTGAATTGATCGTCGCCCATGACGACGTCGTCTCCGTCTCCGGCGTCGAGATAATCGTTGCCGTTGTCACCAGACATGGTGTCATCGCCAGAGTGACCTCGCAGGCTGTCGTTACCATTGCCACCGTTGATGGAGTCAGCACCGCCGCTGCCGTAGACGGTGTCGTTTCCGTCATCACCGCTGACGGTATCGTCACCGCCCATGCCGTCAATAAAGTCGTCTCCGACTGAGCCCATGATGAAGTCATTGCCTTCACCCCCGATCAGTGAATCGTTGCCACCGCCAGCAAAGCCTGGTGTGTCGCCGAGAACGCGATCGTCTCCGTCTCCAGCGTCGATCGTGTCACTACCCACTGACCCATCGATCGTGTCCTGGCCGTGTCCGCCAAATACGCTGTCGTCGCCGGAGCCCGCGTTGATGTCGTCGTTACCATCGCCACCAAACAATGTGTCGTTGCCCAGACCACCATTGATCAGGTCGTTCCCGTCACCGCCATCAATCCGGTTTGGACCATCCAGACCAGTAATAAGGTCGTTGCCGTCGCCGCCGAACAACGAATCTCTCATGTTCAACGTTCCGGTGATGGTGTCATCGCCCGCTCCACCATCGACGATTACCGACGTCAACGAGGTGAACCCGTTGGAAACAACTCCTGAAAGATTAATCAGGTTGGCGCCATCTCCGCCCGTTACACGAATGCCAGTAATCTGATTGACGGGAACTGAGGCAACCGAGTTAACCGCCTGTCCGTTCACCAGCACCTGCACGAAGTTTGTGTTGGCAGGATTGCGGCGAATCGTGATCGCGTCGTCGGCATTCGACGTGGCAATCAGCTCGTTCGCGACGAAGAACGTCGAGACAGAGAGCACCGTACGGTCCTCAAGGCTCTCCAGCTGAGGCCAGTTGACGCTGCTCCGTCGGCGTCGGCTCTTTGTACGAGAAACTCTGCTGCGAAGTGCATCCAGCCAGGTGTTGATCTGCATGGGACCCATCCGTGGGTAAGAGAATCCTGCGTCAGTTCATTTAATTCACAACCGGAACAGGTCCGGAGGAAAGTTGACTTGAACCATCGGTGCCGTCGCATCCCGCGGTCGCACTGAATGGAGTCGTGCCAACTATCCGTTGCACTCTATCGACACAGGAGAATCGGATTCACCGACATTGCTGGTAAACGCCCTGGACTCCCACTAACCGGAGAACTTCCAGCGAGCGGCAAAGTCACCCCGGCTTCCCCACCTTGCCGATCGGGCTCCGAATCGGCGCATGGAAACAGCGCAGCAGATGCGCGTGGCAACTGCTGCGCTGTCAATTCTGTGGCCAATTCACTTATAGCAACTAGTTACTGCAGAACGAGTTACATCGCAAAGACGGTCGGTTTGTCGGTAGCAGAAATCGTATCAACGCGACCGGCAAGACTCTGGCCGGTAACGACGGCGCAGATTCGGCCGACTAGTTCTGAAACCAGCTCGTCCCGTTCCAGGTTGAGCCGCTGAGCACGGATGTTGCTGGCTTCGCTAAGAACGAACTCTGCCAGCGATCCTGCTCCGCGTCCCTTGCGAACGACTCGCCGAACGAAGCGAGCCAGTCCATCGCCGAATCGTGATTCAAGATGCGTTGCTGCCATGTCATCACCATTGATGCCGACCAGTCGAAAGCCTTCGAATTCAATTTTGATATCAGAAGAAGTCATTTTTTCACCTCTATTTATTAGCTTACTACGAGATAACTGTTTCCAGGATCCGCGATGGCCTAAACGATGTAACCGTATGTCGACAAGGTCGTTGCTGCCGAGTCAGTAAGAAATGCCGTTCCGGAACCCGTGGCCGATGAGTAGACAGTCAGCAGGAATGTGCCATCGGAATCGACAGTCACGACACTGCCACTAAGAAACCCGTCAAACGTGATACTCAGCCCTGAGAAATCTGTTCCAGACGAACTGACCACACCACTGATGTCGATCTGGTTTGGACTTATCACGACAACGAGGGAATCAATCGAAAAGGTTGCCCCTCCAGTATTCGAGTTGGAATTGCCGTTGATGTCGAAACCGTTAATGTCGTAACCCATCATGTCATAGCCGTTGACGTCGTAGCCGTTGACGTCGTAGCCGCTCATGTCGAAACCGCTGGAGTTGTAACCACTCACGTCAAAGCCACTGATGTCGTAACCGCTGGAGTCGTAGCCGCTCATGTTGTAGCCCAGCGAGTCATAGCCATTGATGTCGTAGCCGCTTGTGTCGTAGCCCATCACGTCAAAGCCATTGATGTCATAACCGCTGACGTCGTAGCCGCTCGAGTCGAAGCCAGTGACGTCGTAGCCACTCATGTCGTAGCCGCTCGCGTTGTAGCCACTCACGTCAAAGCCCATCGTGTCATAGCCACTTGCGTCATAGCCATTGATGTCATAACCGCTGACGTCGTAACCGCTGGAGTTGTACCCATTGATGTCGTAGCCACTCACGTCGTAACCCGTCGTGTCGTACCCGCTCATGTCGTAGCCGCTGGAGTTGTAGCCACTCAGGTCGTAGCCCATCGTGTCATAGCCATTGATGTCGTAGCCGCTCGTGTCATAGCCCATCATGTCATAACCGCTTGAGTTGTACCCATTGATGTCGTAGCCGCTAACGTCATAGCCGTTGATGTCGTAGCCGTTCTCGTCATAGCCGTTTTCGTCGTACACTCCGCTGAGCAGAAGCCTGGGCTCGACCGACTGAACTTCAGCGACCTGTGCAAACCTGCTGCATCGACGACGAGGCTGGGGTACAAAGAGACTTCGAAAGTTGAGTTTCATGGACAACATGGAATCTGCTCCCGCGTTAGAAAGATGGAAACGTTTTCGGCCCGCTCTGGCTCGCGATTGATTATCGAGAAAGCAATCGATCAGATGCTGAGCCGTTCAGTACAGCATGTACTGACAATGCGGATTGTAGTGGTCATATGGTTCAGATTCCCACTGATTCCTGTTTCGCCAGGTGTATAAGCTGAGGGCGCGTGACCCTGTTTATCAGTGGTGTGAGTTTCGCCGGCTTAGAAACGCGTCCGAAATCACTTCACGTTTCTGCATGCCATTCCGGCCTTCGCAAGAATGACGAATCACCTTAAGCGCACGGTCAACATGTATACCGCTATGAAAACTCTGCGCCCCGGCGATACGTTCGCATTCCGCTTATCGCGCGGTGAAGTTCATCCTGCTGTGGGCTTACCGTTAGTCGGGCCACCCGACGGGAAACTTGAAACAGCCGACAATGGAACGTCGGAGTTGTTGCCCCTGTCCGCGAGTGATCAACAGCCTCAGATTTCTCGAATCGCTCGTTTCAGCTGGGGCACAAGCTGATGAAATGCGCGGGCGCGGTGGCTGATCTGAGACTTCACCAGCAGGCTGAGTTGACCGAACGTGCGGTGGAACTCGGGGACCAGGAACAGAGGGTCATAGCCGAATCCTTGAATGCCTCGATCGTCTTCGATGATCAGTCCACGGCAGGAACCTTCGACACTGATGACTATCGCTCCTGTTGGGTCGGCGACAGCCAGATGGCAGACGAATTTCGCGGTTCGCTTCTCCGGTGGTATTCCACGCAAGGCGTCGAGTAGCTTCGCATTGTTATCCGCGTCGGTCGCGTGTTCTCCGGCGTAGCGTGCTGAATAGACGCCCGGCTCACCATCCAAAGCATCGACGATCAGGCCGCTGTCGTCCGCGATTGTCCACTCTCCGATGATCGATGCCGTTTGCCCGGCTTTGATCGCGGCGTTCTCGGCGAATGTGATGCCAGACTCGACGATCTCGGGAACTTCCGGAAACTGATTGAGACCCAGCACGCTGATTTCCAACGGTTCGAGCAACCGAGCAATCTCGATCGCTTTCTTCGTATTACGGCTGGCGAGGACAATCTCTGGCATGAACAGTTCCGCTGTAATCCTTAAAACGGCAAGGAATGTGCGACCACTTGACGAGGCTGACACGTCTCAGGCAGAGGCTACAGAGAAAACACACAGCAACCGAAGGTGCAACCGCCAGGTGAACAAAGCCCGATGAAACTCGCAGAGGATGGAGTGTGCTATTTCTTTTTGCCGCGGACAGGTGGCTTTCTCTCGGCGGGTTGCACGTCTCCTGAGAACGGTGGCTTGTCGAACATGGTGCCGTCGCCGGTCACTCGCGGATCACCGGTTTCCTGCAGGACCTTCATCAGACGAGCGGACAATGATTCGAGGACGCTCGCGTACTTCAATTCCCCGGCGACGTTCGATGTCTGAAGTGGATCGGTCCTCAGGTCGTACAACTCTTCCGCTGGACGTGTCCCAAATGCGATGTCAAAAAAGCGACCGTTTTCGACGTCAGGGTTTGTGGCGATCCACGCTTTTGTCGGGCTGGCGTCAAGATCGCCGAAGGCCGCGAACGTGTTGTTTGTCAACGCTTCGAGTGACGGCATTGGAGCGGTGGGTGCTCCGAATCCTGGTCCAGTCCCCATCGGCCAGCGTTCCGGTTTGAAGTTGCGGATGTAGAGGAACTCCTTCGTCCGAATCGCTCGCTGAGGGTACGGCAGGTTTCCCGTTCGCGCGGCGGCGACGTGACGCTCGCGACCGATAATGACCGCGTCACGTGACGGATCGATCTGCCCACTTTTTTCAGAGGCCAGGATACTGACGAGACTCCGTCCTGTCATGACGTCGAGCGGTTTCTCGCCAGCGGCTTCGAGGAACGTCGGAGCCAGATCCGGCAGGCAGACAAAGTCGTCGACGACTCGACCGGCAGGAGCGTTGCCTGGCCAGCGAATCGCCAGTGGCACGGCGGCTCCGAAGTCGTACAGATTGCATTTGCCATTCGGGAAGCCGGGAATGCCATGGTCGCCGCTGACGGCGATCAACGTGTTGTCGAGCTCGCCGATTCGCTCCAGTTCTTCGATGAGAACTCCCAGTGCCGCATCAAACGCCATCGCCTCTCCGAGATAGTCGGCGAAGTCCTCTCGCACGACGTGAACGTCTGGAAGAAACGATGGCATCTTCCCTTTGAGGTCGTCCGGATTCAGACCCCACAACTCCTTGCCCGACCCTTGAGTCCATTTGCGGTGACAGTTCGTCGGGCCGAACCAGTAGCAGAACGGCTTTCCGTCTGTGCGTTCCGTCAAAAAGTCACTGAAGTTGCCGCGGACTTCTTCGAGCAGATCTCGTTTAGTCGCAGCGCTGTCCTTCGCGTTGCTGACTCGCTGCGAGAAAGTATTGAACTTCGATCCATGCTGGTTGTACGCGAATTCGGCCGCACCGTACGGAGCGTTCGCCGGCGTGCCCGGACTCCACACTTTATACGTGTGTCCAATGTGGTAGCCCTTGTCGTTAAGGATCAGCGGATAAGAGGGAACGGAGCCGTCCCAGATCGCTCCCTGAAGAATCGCCGCGCGACCGGTTCGCCAGAAATACTGCCCGGACAGCAGCGAACTGCGGCACGGAGTACACGAAGGAGCGTTCACAAACGCGTTGCGAAACAACACGCCCTCGTTCGCGATGCGGTCGAAGTTCGGAGTGCTGACGATGTCGCTAGGACCGCCCGGTTCGATCTTCGCATAAGCGCTGGCGTAGCGTCCCCAGTCGTCTGCAAAGGCGAACAGAATATTCGGTCGTTTCGATTCAGGGTCGGCTGCGTTCGCGGCATCAGAAAGAGTCACCGCAAACGGCATCAGTAATGCAATGCAGGTGGTGAACCGAAAAGCGGGCTGTTGAATTCTCATGAAAGCGCCTGTGCCTCAGTAGCTATCTGGAAAGCTGAAAAGAGCCACGGATCGACACAGATGAGCACGGATGGGTTTTTGAAGCATCCCGGACATCCGTGAAAAATCTGTGTCCATCCGTGGCTGAAATCTACGTCTGACGAGAAGTGCTATTCGTAGTCCCATTTCATGATCCACGGATCCTGCATCTGTTTCTGGTAGGCCTTCAGCTTCGCTTTATACTGCTCCAGGATCTCGGCATATTCCGTTGACAGGGCGAGGTTGTGGCCTTCTTCCGGATCCTTTTCGATGTCGAACAACTCGAACTCCGCACGATGGATGTACTGCCCGACCGTCTTTCGTCCATACGGCGCGTCCATGCCCTTTCGAAACTGAGCCTGCCAGCTCGATGCCGCCCACAAGTCAGAAGCAAACGGGTACGGCAGTGGGTGAGCGATGTTCCAGATCAGTTTGTACTTCTCGTCTCGCACGACGCGCATTGGATAGTACATCTGAATTTCGTGGAAGGTGTGCGAGGCAAATATCGAATCCCAGTGCTCGCCAGCCGACTTGCCGAGCACGTTGATCCACGACTTGCCTTGGTAGCTCGTCAACTTCGGGCCGCGGTTGTCCTTGAGGTTCTCGCCACGATCCTTCCAGTACTTGTCCGCGTTGACGATGTTCTTCGGGGCGTTCGCATTCTGATCCAGCCCACCAGCGAAGTCGAGCAGTGACGGTGTGATATCAATGTGGCTGATGAGCGCCGTCGAGCGAACTCCACGATTTTTCTCGTACGGGTTTCGGACGACAAATGGAACTCGCAGCCCCGCTTCGTAGACCGTTGTTTTGCCTCCGGAAAACGCCATCCCATGATCAGCCGTAAAGACAATCAACGTCTTGTCGTAGACGCCCGCTTCTTTGAGAATCTCAACCAGGCGTCCAACTCCCTGATCGATTCTTGCACACGACTGGTAATACTGCGCGAGTTCTTCGCGAGTCTCCGGCGTGTCGGTCATGAAGGTTGGAATCGGAACATCCTCCGGATCAAAGAAGACTTCTTCGACACCCTCGAACGACCCCTTGTTCGGCTTGTTTCCGAACAGGTCGGCTTTCAGTTCAAGTGTTGACGTTTTATCCGTGCCTCCGCCTCGATGCGGATCGGACGTACCGAAATAGATGAAGAACGGTCGGTCGTCCGAACTGTCTTTGATGAAGTTCCGGCAGTTATTTGCCATCTGAACGGCGTTGCGGCCATCTCCTTTGAGGTAGGTCTCGTAACGATAAACCTCTTCCGGAGCGACGTGGTACTTGCCGATTTGAGCCGTGCGGTATCCAGAGCCGGCGATAACTCGCGGCAACGCCAGGCTGACAACGTTGTGCCACGAGGCAAACTTGTGAAACGAGTGCTGATGTCCGTACTGCCCGTTCAAGTGATTGTGCAGCCCGGACATCACGACCGAGCGACTTGCACTGCAACTGGCCGTCGTCGCAAACGCGTTGACGAACAGCGTTCCGTCAGCCGCCACGGCATCAATGTTGGGAGTCACGGCTGCCTTGTCGCCATAGCAACCCAGCGTCGGGCTTTCGTCGTCGGTGATAAAGAAGATGATATTCCGCTCAGCCGCGTTCAACGACGAACCAGCCATAACGAACAATACAAAACAGCACCAGTTAATCAGACGGTTCATCTCGGTACTCTCCTGAACATCGGCGGAAATTCACTCATGATTCAGGCCAGCTGGTGCCTGAAGCACCGAGGATAGCGCACCCGACGGACAGTCTCCACCGAGTCGGAACGTTCCACCGGGACGGAGCCTCTGGTAATCTGTCTGAAACGAAGCCCGATTATCTCCTGATCCTGCGGCTATCAACTCGCCTTTGGAAAACTCATGAAGTCACATTCTGTTCATTTCGCAGCGTTTCTCATGATCACGGCGGTGACAACTTGCTCGAGCACAGCAAGCGGTCAGGACTCGCCCTGGTCATTGCTTGTCAAACAGGACGCCCCAGTTCTGTGGTGGAGTTTTGACGGAAAAGAGCCGGCGGTTGCGAAGACCTTCGGAAAAGATGCTCTTCCGATATCGAAGCTGGCCGGAGATGTGAGGCTCGATCAGGCCGGGCCGACTCGTTCAACTTCATCGTTGTTTGCAGCCGACAATCGATCGATCGAGATCACGTCGAACGGCGGAGCCATCCAGGTCGGCGATCCAGGCGTGAAAAGCCTGCTCGACTTCGACAAGGGCGACGCCATCACCATCGAAGCGTGGGTCAAGCCGGATCCGTTTGGCAGTGCTCGGTACATGTACGTCGCGGGAAAGGGCCGCACGTACAACAAGGGAGCTTCGCGAGACAACCACAACTACGCGTTACGTCTACAGGGAAAAGGCCCGGACGCGGTGCTTAGTTTTCTCTTTCGCAGTCGCGACGCGGGTAAGGACGAAGCTGGCAAGGACTCGCCCGGCGACTGGCATCGCTGGACTTCGAAGTCAGGTTTCAAAGTCGATCAGGGCTGGCACCATGTTGCCGTCACTTATGAATTCGGCAGGAAGAACAGTCTGGCGGGCTACGTTGACGGTCAGCCGGTGAGCGGCGTCTGGGACATGGGCGGCGCCACGGATCGTGCGCCCGTCGTGGATGATGATGAACTGTGGATCGGCTCGTCGATGGGCATGAGCCCGGGAAGTTCATTCGACGGGTCGCTGGACGAAGTTGCCATCTATCGCACAGCTCTGGCGCCCGAACGAATCCAGCAGCGAGTCCCGTTCTTCCCGAAACCCGCGGCACCGCCGATGCCGCAGTCGGCTCCGCCTCGCGACGATGTTCTGGTTGAGGTCATCGAAGGAATTCCCGACTCGCCCTCCTGGCCGGAGTCGCTGCCGGAATCGACAGAGTCCTGGATCGAGCCAGCGTTTGCCTTCTTCGGGATGCCTGAACGTTATTCGCAGAAAGGGCTGCGAATCGATCGAGGCAACCCGCTCGTCCTGCGGGCGACCAGCCTGATGACACTGCCTGCGGGGAAATATCAGTTCCTCGTCCGGACGCTTCGCTTTGGTCGGTTCTTCATCGACGGAAAGCTGATCGTCCAAACGCCACAACGCGGCCATCGTCCGGACGCGCACGGCGGAATGTATGAGCTGAACAGTCAACTCGTCCCCGGCTCGCGACCGCTCTATCCGGGTGCGAACGAGAAGCTGGCTGAAGTCGAACTCGACGGTCTGGAACACGAATTCAGTTTCGAAATTCACGCAGGCGGTCAGGGAAGACGCATCGAGTTCGGCGAGACCAGCCTCAGTTTTGCGAAAGTTCACTCTGTGGACAAATCACCGGCGGACACGAAGGCGACACCTGGCAGCGACGCGTCAGGAGAGCTTGTCGGCGCATTCCGTGTGCTCAGTACGAAGCTCGATATACCGCTCACAAATCGCGGTTGGGAGACGTACGAGCGACGGCGTCGCGATGAGTACGTGCTGATCAATCAGGATCGTCGAGCAGTCGATAAGGCCGAACGCCTGTACTGGGAACAGCGACACCGGATTGCTCAACAGGTTGCAGGAGCTCAAGCGGCAATCCCTCGACCGGATGTCAAACCCGGCACGGCACTTGGCAATGACATCGATCGATTTATCCTGGCGCGACTTCAGGAAGAGGGAATCAATCCGCCACCGTTGTGTGACGACTGGACGATTTTGCGGCGAGTCTCGCTGCATCTGATCGGGACTCCACCTTCGCCCGATGTGGTTCAGGAATTCTTCGCGGATGATTCCCCGAATCGCCGAGCTCGCTTCATCGATCGCATGCTGGCTCGTCCGGAATGGGCGGATCACTGGGTCGGATACTGGCAGGACGTGCTGGCCGAGAATCCCAACGTCATCAACCCAACGTTGAACAACACTGGCCCGTTTCGCTGGTGGATTTTTGAATCGTTTCTCGACAACAAGCCATTTGACCGGTTCGCGACCGAGCTGATCCTGATGGAAGGCAGTCAGAATTTCGGCGGGCCGGCCGGGTTTGCGATGGCTTCCCAGAACGATGCCCCGTTCGCGGCCAAGGCGCACATCATCGGACAGGGACTTCTGGCACTCGAAATGAAATGTGCCCGCTGTCACGACGCTCCGTACCACGACTTCGCTCAGGAAGATCTTTTCAATATCGCCGCGATGCTAAGGCGAGGACCGCAAGCGGTGCCGAAAAGCAGCACGATCCCCGGCGGGAAGTCGAATTCCGAACTGGTCAAGGTCAGCCTGAAACCGGGACAACCCGTCGAGGCGAGATGGCCATTCGAAGAAAAACTCGGCAGCTTCATGCCGCCCAGCGTCCAGGACCGTGCTGCAGATTCTCGGTGGGAACTCGCCGCGCGCGTCACGTCGCCCCACAACAAACGATTTGCGGAAGTGCTCGTGAATCGACTGTGGCATCGTTATCTCGGTCGAGGACTTGTGATCTCGATTGATGACTGGGAAACCGAAACACCCAGTCACCCGGCACTACTGAAGTATCTCGCGCGAGAATTTGT
>JAQBWV010000182.1 GCA_027624335.1 Planctomycetota bacterium | reverse complement strand
AGGTGCATCAGGTTCGCCGACAGCTCCCATCACGTAGTAACGCACGCCGGGATCCTTCTCAGCTCCGTTATCCTTCCCCTTCAGGTAATGATCAAACCAGCGAACCATGTGTGTCGGCACATCGAAAGCAGCATTCTCGGGATAGACCAGCTCGCCGATACTGTTGCTCTTGTTACTGCCACCGTGGAGCCACGGGCCAATGATCAATTGCTGCTGATTGACGGAATTCTCGCCACCCTTGTGCTGCCGTCCTTGAAAGCTGGCGATCGATCCCTGATTCATGAAGTCGTACCAGCTTCCAATGGTGAAGCATGGGACGTTCATTTTGTCGAAATGCAGCGTGCAGTCTTCGGCCTTCCAGTAGTCATCGTAGGTGGGATGTGCGAACCACTCGGCCAGCAGACGCTGGTTATCTTTCGGGTCACGAGCGACGCTGTCCATTCCTTTGAAGCGAATCGGACGAGTCGTGCCGCCAATCCGGTAACCTTCCTGGAACAGACTCAGACCGGTATCACGCATGTACTGACAAACCAGATGCGGCGGCTGAGTCACTGCAAGATAGTTTTGAGCGTATCCTCCCTGAGAACCTCCAAACGTACCGACCTTGCCGGTACACCATTTCTGCTTCGCGAACCATTCGCACGTGTCGTACCCATCCTGAAGTTCGCCCCACTGCAACGCCCGATAACCAACCCACGTTCCCTCTGACTTCTGAGCGCCTCGGAAGTTGACGAGGGCGACAAGATAGCCAGCTCTCGCCAGTTGAGCCGCCGCCTGACGCGTTCCTGTGGCTCGCAGGCTGACGTATCGCTGCTCGAATACGGCGGGCCAGGGACCATCGCCTGACGGAACATAGAGATAAGCAGACAGCCGCACTCCGTCCCGCATGGGAATCATCTCGTGACGTTCCGTGACGTCACCGAAGTCGATGTCTGCGTCGTCCTGGGCGACGACCGGGATTGTGAAAACTGAGAGAAGAGCGATCGCAGTCAGAAGGCGTTGCATGGGGGGGCCTCGTGAATGTTGATTTGGACAAAGCGTCGGAGGCACGGATCAAGACTCGACAGACTGGTACCAGCCGCTGCACAGGTCGTCCACGATAGAGACAGGCACGCCTCTGCGGCTACCATCCAACTGAATGTCGATAGTCACCTTAAACGCGAACCCCACAAAACGAGAGATCCAGTGACCGAAAGCGCCGCACCAGAGCAGGTACGGGTTGGTCGAGTTGTACTCGCCAGTTTCGTCGGCACGATGATCGAGTGGTACGACTTCTTCATCTATGGCACCGCTGCGGCGCTGGTGTTCGACCGACTGTTCTTTCCCACGGACAACGAGTTCGTAGGCAGGATGGCTGCGTTCGGCTCGTTCGCGATCGGATTCTTCATGCGACCGCTGGGCGGCATCATTTTCGGACACTTCGGAGACACAGTCGGTCGCAAAGCGATGCTGGTCACGACGCTGCTCATCATGGGACTCGCCACGTTTCTGATCGGCGTTCTGCCAACGTACGAAACCATCGGCATTGCTGCTCCGATTCTGCTGATCCTGCTCCGGCTGGTACAGGGTCTGGGAGTCGGTGGCGAGTGGGGCGGCGCTGTACTGATGGCTGTCGAACATGGTCACGCTGGCCGGCGAGGTTTCTACGGCAGCTGCGTTCAAATGGGCGTTCCGGCAGGTTTACTGCTCGCCACGGCGGTGTTCTCTTTGTTCTCGTCGCTGCCCGAAGAGCAATTCCTCTCGTGGGGTTGGCGAGTGCCGTTTCTGTTCGGAATCCTGCTATTGGCTGTCGGCATGTTTATCCGGTTTCAGGTGTTTGAAAGCCCGCTGTTTGCCGAGGCGCAGAAGAAGAACGACGTCAGTCCGCTGCCGATCCTCGACGTATTTCGCAACTATCGGCGCAGTGTTCTGCTGGCGATGGGTGCTCGCTTCGCCGAGAACGTGTGCTTCTACATCTTCACCGTGTTTGTTCTCACCTACGCAACGAAGTATCTGGAGTTGCCGAAACAGACCATCCTCAACGGCATCTGGATTGCTGCTGCCATGCAACTCGTCGCGATCCCACTGGCGGGAATTCTGTCCGACCGAATTGGTCGTCGTCCGGTCTACATGGCGGGCGCTGTCTTTCTTGTGCTGTTCGCCTTTCCGTTCTTCTGGCTGATCGAAACCGGAGAAACATTGTGGATCTGGCTGGCGGTCGTTCTGGCGTTGATTGGTCACGCACTGATGTACGGCCCGCAGGCGGCGTTCTTCTCCGAATTGTTCGGAACACGCGTCCGCTACAGCGGCGCGTCAGTCGGTTATCAACTGGCATCGCCTCTGGCTGGCGGAATCGCTCCGCTCATCGCCACGGCACTGCTCGAATGGTCCAATGGAGAATCGTGGCCTGTGTCCGTCTATCTGATCATCGCCGCTGCAATCACCCTGTTGTCGATCTATTTGGCGACCGAAACTGCTCACACAGACATTGCTGAAGAAGTTAAGAGTTAGTGGAGAGATCCTTCGTTCATTTAAGTCACGCTGCCGGATGCGTGAAGCGACGCGGAACGCGCCAATACCAGAAGGCTGCAACCGCAGTCAGGTGCGTTTCACGCACCCTACGAATATTGTCTCGCGAAGTCCTCTCCTGCATTGCTCACAGATTCTGGCTATAATCGGAAGTCTTTGATATGTCCTCATTCGGTTGGCGGAGTTCAGGTCGATGAGTCCTCGGAATCTTATCCTGCTTTACGTTGCGATCACGTTTGTCGGCCAGGTGGCCAACGCAGCGGAGCCTGCGACCTCGAAGCCGGATCCCGCAGCGCTCGATTTCTTTGAGAAAAGGATCCGTCCGGTCCTGATCGCCAGTTGCTATGAGTGTCATTCGGCTCAGGCGCAGGCGGATGGCAAGCTCAAAGGCGGACTGCTGCTGGACAGTCGGCAATCCTCGCAGACCGGTGGTGATTCCGGACCTTCGGTTGTGCCAGGCAGGATCAAAGAGAGTCTGCTCATCGAAGCACTCCGCTATGGCAAAGATTCGTACCAGATGCCGCCTGCCGGGAAGCTTCCCGACACGGTCATTGAGGACTTTGAAAAATGGGTGTTGATGGGTGCTGCGGACCCGCGAGAGGCTCCGGCAGCGGCAACCGGTCGAAAAGTCATCGACTGGGATCTGGCGAGGCAGCACTGGTCGCTGCAACCACCGACACCGTCTCCCGTTCCTGGAGTCAGTCATGCAGCCAGGGTTTTGAAGCCGATCGACGGTTTCATGCTGGCAAGGATCGAGGCTGCGGCGCTGACTCCGGCGATCACGGCTGACCGTCGTACGCTGATTCGGCGGGCGTGTTTCGATCTCACAGGATTGCCACCCTCAGTCGAGCAGCTCGACGAGTTTTTGAACGACGAATCACCGGATGCGTTCGCGCGTCTGATTGACCGGCTGCTGGATTCCCCAGGCTACGGTGAGCGCTGGGCCAGACACTGGCTCGACGTCGCCAGGTACTCGGAAGACAACACCAACATGGGGCCGCACAACGGACCCTACCCTCATGCCTGGCGTTATCGCGACTGGGTCGTGCAGGCATTGAACGACGACGTTCCGTACGACGAATTCATCGTGCGACAACTGGCGACAGACTTCCTGCCCGAAACCGGTCCGGAAGACCACGCGGCGCTCGGCTTTCAAGGACTGGCACCGTCTTATCACAAAGAAGTCGCACTCGCTCAGGTTGTTCTGGAGAACCGCTATGCCGACGAGTGGGAGGATCGTGTCGACGGGATCGGGCGAGGGCTCCTGGGGCTGACACTCGCCTGTGCCCGGTGTCACGACCACAAGTACGACCCTGTCACGGTCGAGGATTACTACTCGCTGGCCAGCATTTTTGCATCGTGTCGTCAGACGACTCGACCGATCATCACTGACGAAGAAATTGCGAAGACACAACCGGCTCGCGACCAGGCGAAAAAACTCGAAGAGCAGGTCGCGGAATGGGATAAGCAGATCAAAGAGTTGCCCAAGGAGATCGCCGAGCTGGAGAAGAAACTGAAAGAGCACTCGGCAAACATCGCCGCCGATTCGAAACCGACTGACGGGAGCAGCACCGAGCCGCCCGCCACCGAAAAACCCGCCACCGAAAAACCGGCTGCGGAGGCGTTTGATCCAGACAAAGCTCAGCAGCGAATCACAGTAGCGAAGGAACTCATCGAGAAATCTAAACTGGACACGACCAATGCGAAAGCAGAGATCGCCCAGATCAAAAAGACGCCGGGTTTCGAGATCCCTGTCGCCAACGCACTCACCGAAGAGCAAGTGCGGGTCGAAGAGATCAACAAGGACCGCATGAAGATTGTTTACTTCCCCAACAAACCTCGCGATCTGAACATCTTCATTCGCGGTGATGCCGGTAAGCCTGGCGCGCAGGTTCAGCGAGGTTTCCTGCGTGTACTGTCGCCTGAGAAGAACGAGCCATTCACCAACGGCAGCGGTCGCCTTGAACTTGCTCGCGCCATCGCTGACCGTAACAACCCGTTGACCGCACGAGTGATGGTCAACCGGGTCTGGATGCACCACTTTGGAGTCGGACTGGTTGACTCGCCCAGCAACTTTGGCATGTCCGGTTCCACGCCGTCTCATCCGCAACTGCTCGATGACCTGGCGGTTCGCTTCATGGAAAACGGCTGGTCGCTGAAGTGGCTGCATCGTGAAATCATGCTGTCTTCAACGTACCAGCAGTCCTCAACACCAGCAGATGCCGACCTGCTGAAGTCTGTCGATCCGGGCAATCGACTGTTGTCTCATTTCAACCGGCACCGCCTGAACGCCGAAGCGTTTCGGGACTCGGTCCTGGCAGTCAGCGGGCAACTCGAAGGGACAATTGGCGGCCCGTCGGGTGATGCAGACATGAAGGACTTCAAGCGGCGAACGATTTACGCGGCAGTCTCGCGACACAAACTCAGCGACACGCTGCAGACGTTCGATTTTCCTGACCCCGCGATCCATTGTGCGAAGCGATCAGACACAACCACTCCACTGCAGCAGATGTTTGTTCTGAATTCTCCCTTCATGCGCGAGCAGGCCGCCGCTCTGGCGGACCGGGTCCAGACGGAAGATGGTCAAACATTGGATGAAGCCGTTCGTTTGGCTCACCGGCTGTTATTTGCCCGCGATCCCTCGGCGGCGGAACTGGATATCGCTCGCGAGTTCCTGGCGAGCCCTGAAACAGAGACAGCACCCGTCGCTGCGTCGGCTGTAACCATCGAGTCATTAAACGATAAACCGGCGACGGAGCCGGACGCAGCACCGGCACGGCTCACACGCTGGAGTCGCTACGCGCACGCACTGCTCAGCAGCAACGAATTCCTGTACATCGACTGAGTTCCTATGCACAACTTTCAAGACACGTCGGCCCACCCCATTTCGCGTCGCGAACTGCTCCGAACCGTCGGAGGCGGTTTTGGCGCATTGGGACTGACGAGCCTCCTGCAGCAGTCAGCCCCGGCAGCTCCATCGATTCCGCACTTTGCCCCGCGAGCCAAACGAGCGATCTTCCTGTTTATGAGCGGAGGACCATCTCAGGTTGACACGTTCGATCCAAAGCCGCTGCTCAAGAAGCTCGAGGGTCAGAAACCGCCTGGAGCTGACATTCGCACTGCTTCACCGACAGCCGGTCTGATGCCGTCGACGGTTCGGTTCATACCTTCCGGACAATCTGGAATTCCGGTTTCAGAGCATCTTCAGAAGACCGCTCGGCACATTGACGACATGGCCATCATTCGTTCGATGCATACCGATTTTCCAAATCATGCTCCGGCGTTGTGCATGATGAATCTTGGCGTGCTGACTCCAACGCGGCCCAGCCTGGGATCGTGGATGTCGTACGGTCTGGGCACAGAAAACGACAATCTGCCGGGTTACATCGCGCTGTGTCCAGGCAAGCCGGTAGTCGGCCCCAAACTCTGGGGAGCCGCGTTCCTGCCTGGCCAGCACCAGGCCACTCATATCGACAATTCCAATCTGACACCCTCAAAGATGATTCCGCATCTGAAGAACGAGTTCCTTGCCAGGGACGAACAACGCGAACAGCTGGACCTGGTCAAACGACTTAACCGTGAGCACCAGAAACTGCGTCCTGGTGACGATTCGCTGGAAACTCGCATCCGATCGATGGAGCTGGCTTATCGAATGCAGTTTGAAGCGCTGGACACTTTTGATATCGCCACTGAGTCCAAACAAACGCTGGAGGCTTACGGCGAGAGTCAGTTCTCCAAAGCATGCCTGCTGGCCAGACGGCTCAGCGAGAAAGGTGTTCGCTTCGTGCAGGTGTACTACGGAAATCGACAGCCGTGGGACACTCACAGCAAGCACAATGAACAGAACGAGAAGCTCTGCAAAGACATCGACCAGCCGGTCGCCCAGCTGCTGACCGATCTGAAGCAACGCGGTCTGCTTGACGAGACGCTGGTCATCTGGGGCGGAGAATTCGGCAGGACGCCAACATCGCAAAGTGGCGACGGTCGAGACCACAACCCGAATGGATTCACGATGTGGGTCGCAGGCGGCGGTATCAAGGGCGGAACGATTCACGGAGCGTCCGACGACTTCGGATTCACAGCCGTCGAAAACAAGGTCCACGTCCACGACCTGCACGCCACCATCCTGCACCAGTTCGGCCTCAACCACGAGCAGCTCACCTACCCCTACAGCGGTCGCAACTTCCGACTGACCGACGTCGAAGGCCGCATCGTGCACGACGTCCTGTCATGATTTTCCTGTTCTGATCGTCCAGCGAGCGGCACTCGCCTGTTTTCTGTTGCAGGGATTACTCCGATGATCGGGAATGATTCGACCATTCGCATCAACGGGTTGCTGCCCGCACTTATGTGACAACCCGGAATCTTCCCCGCCAGACCCGACAGGATTGCAGGTTCAGCACTCAATTGCTCCGCGCGGACAGCCGATCGACCGGATACTGTAGTATCGATGGAAATCATCTTGCGGGGATCGTGTGTCCGCACAATTCCTTTCTGGAACAACTGTATTGCTTGGTGATTTACCGTGCGGTTAGACGGGGTGTTGTATCCCGTCTGGTGATCTCTAGAATAAATTCGCTGACGGGATTTCCGAAAAACTCATGTCTGCCCGGCAGGCGACTTTCGATCGTAACACTGCTCTCCTCTTCGATTCTCTGACTGGTCGAGACTCATGGCAAAGAAGTATCTCAGTCTGCAGGAAGCCGCGGACCTTCTGGGAATGTCTGAAGAACGGCTTAAACAGGCCCGAGCTGACGGGAGCATTCGCGGTTTCGCTGATCGCGGAAACTGGAAGTTCCGACAGGAAGACATTGAAGAATTCGGTCGGACGCAGCAGCTGGATTCGAGTCCTGAGGTACCGCTGTTCGAGGTTGATGACAGTAGCGTCCTGGCTGATGACGAAGAGATCTCAGAACAGCCAACGATCATCCGCAAGCAGGAAGACAGCAACATTTTCGGTGATGACGACGACCTTGGAGAAGGTGCGTCGGACAGCGGTGTGCGGCTGGTACTCGATTCCAAGCTGATGAATGCTCCGCTGGGCGAATCCGGAGCTGATGTGCTATCGGATTCCAGCGTCGACATTCCGCTGTCACTGGGAGATTCAGCTGATGAAATGGCTCTTGGCGACGACGACAGTTCCGAAGGTGTCAGCGTAGCGATCCCGCTGTCGCTGGGCGATTCCAGTCAGGATACAGGACTGGTGATCGAAGATGACGAGGACAGTGGCGAAGCGATTGATTTTGGCCGCTCCGACAGCGATGTTCGCCTGGCAATCGATCCGGACGGTGATGATTCTCTGGCCGACTCAAGTGACGAGGTCATTCTCACGGGTGCGGAATCCGACAGTGACGTTCGTCTGCTTGATCAGACTCAGCCGATGATCCTGGGCGATGCTCTGGACCTGGCGATCGGCGAGGATTCCGATAGCGATGTCGCCATGGTCAAAACAGGATCAGATAGCGATGTCCGGCTTCCGTCACTGGGAGAGATCACGGCCGAGGACCTGAGCCTCGACAGTGACGTTCGCCTCATTAAGACCGACTCAGACAGCGATGTGCGTCTGCAGACTTCTAATTCCGATAGCGACGTTAGACTGCTGTCACCGTCTTCCAGTCCGGGAATCGACAGCGATAGTGATGTCAGTCTGGTCGATGGTACTGACGCCGGCGAATTATTCGGCGGTGACGATTCCGGAGACGACCTGGCGCTTGACGACGAAAGCGGCATCGCGCTTGACGTCGAAGGTGACAGCGGCATCTCTCTGATGACCGATGAGGACTCAGGCATCTCGCTGGATGTCGCCGAAGACAGTGGGATTTCGCTCGACATTGCGGACGATAGCGGAATCGCACTCGACGTCGGCACGGATAGTGATATCTCACTAGCTGCTGATGAAGACAGCGGCCTTTCGCTCGACATTGGAACCGACAGTGGCATTTCGCTCGACTCTCCGACAGACAGTGGCATCTCGCTGGACGCCGCGGATCTGGACGCAACGTCGCCTGTGCTGAACCTTCGCGGCAAGAGCGGTAAGGAAAATGCGACCGCCGACACAATGGTCCACATGTCCGCCTTTGACGATGTCGATGATGACGATGAAAGCGACTTTGAACTTGGAGCCCTGGAAGGGGACAGCAGTTCGGACACGAGTGTCCTGTTGTTTGACGATGAAGATGATGACGCGGACGATCGTGCCGCGACGATGATTAAGAAGAAAGGCGGCGACAGCGAAGAGACCTTTGATCTCGATGCTGGCGAAGTCTTTGACGAGGAGTTTGAGGACGACGACGAACTACTCGGCGAAGACGACGAAATTGAAGACTTCGCCGACGACGAAGAGTTCATGGCCGACGAAGACGACTTTGACGAGTCCTTCGTATCGGACGACGGTCAGGCCGAGTTCGCCGCACCGGCAGTCGGTGCCGTCATGCGAGCTCCGGTCGAACAGGAGTGGGGCGTCGGCGTGTTCGTCTGCGTCATGCTTTCGGCGATTCTCATGATCGTCTGCTGCGGCGTGACCTTTGATCTCGTCCGCTATGTCTGGCAGGCCGGCGAGTACGGTGCTGTTGCGGGGCCGATGGTCGACATGATGGGTATTAAGTAGTATCAGATACCTGACGCGGTGCCGGCGACGGTCGATCAACCATGATGCCCGTTTGACAGGAATTCTCTCACTGGTCGAACGGAGTCGACGCGTGCAATCAGAGAAGGCGGACGCGATCGTGATCCGGCTGGCTGACTTCAGCAACACCAGCCGCGTGGTTACGTTTTTTACGCGTGAATTCGGCAAAACAACCGCCATCGCCAAGGGTGGAAAACGCCTCAAAGGGCCGTTCGACTCTGCTCTTGACCTTCTTTCGACGTGTCGAATAGTGTTCCTCCGCAAGTCCAGCTCGGCTCTGGATATCCTTACGGAAGCCAGTCTTACCGATCGCTTTCGACCGCCTTCGGACAGCCTGAACAGCTTTTATGCAGGATGCTATGTGGCCGAATTACTCGGTGGACTGACCGAAGAATACGATCCTCACGAACACCTTTTTGACGCATCAATCCATGCACTGCGACAGTTTGCTGATGGTAACAACGTCCATCTTTCACTGCTGAAGTTTGAGCTGGCAACCCTTCAGGAAATTGGCCAGCTTCCGTCCTTCGACGATTGTGTTCACTGTGCCGAACTAATTGACGTCGAAGAAAGTTACACCTTTCGGGTATCACAAGGTGGTCTTGTCTGCCCTCGATGCCAGCACGCAGGCTCTTCAGAACACCAGATTCAGGCCGGAACAGTGGCCCTGTTGAGAAAACTCGCTAACAGCTCAGATTGTTTCACGTCCCGAATCACTGCTTCTCCGCAACAGCTGCGGGAAATGCGTTTTACTCTGACCGCAACCGTATCCAGTATTCTTGGACGTCGCCCCTCAAGTCTCAGATACCTCCAGTTCTGACTCAAACTCACCTGTCACTTCAAGTCGGCTCACATCCCCGAGCCACCAGCGACATCCCACCCTTCCCATCACCTCTCCATTCTGATCGAGCGGGTTCACGGATGCCCCGAACTATTCAACACACTTCCAGGCTGACGTCGAATTCACCTGTTCGCGGAATTGTTCGCGACTCAGGTCGCCTCTGCGCACTGTTAGCGTCGGTCCTGTTTCTGACCGGCTGCCAGACCATGTGGACTCCTCCGTCACCTCGAAGCTGGTTGGCGAAAATGACAGGCAGAGATGCGTCTGCCCTTACAAGCGACGGAGACAAGCCCCGATCAGTTGACGACATTGTCGGACCAATGCAGCGTGAGGCGATGAAGCGAAGTACCTCGCGTGAGATTGCTCCCAAAGACGAGAAAGATCACGCGGCCCTGAAAGTTGCGCAGAAGCAGTTTGATGACGGCGAGTACGCACTTGCATCCAAAGGCTTCTCCACCATTGTTCGAAAACGAAAAACGTCAAAATTCCAGCTATTCGGTGACAGTGCAAAAGATCGCCCTACCTACGATCCGATTCGTGAAGAAGCGGTGTTTTACCTGGCCGAAAGCCAGTTCATGCAGAAAACACTGGCTGATGCCGCATCAAACTATCAGCTGCTGATTAAGGACTACCCTTCAACTCGTTTCATGGACGAGTCGACCAGACGACTGTTTGAGATCTCCAGGACGTGGCTGGGAGTCGACGGTTTTGCCACGACCGAAGAAATTCGGCAGGTGAATCTGGAAAACGGAGCAGATAGCCAGCCACTTTCATCAAAGAAAGCAACGAAGGGTTTCAGCCTCATCCCGAATCTCAGCGACAGTAGTCGTCCTGTGTTCGACCAGAATGGCCACGCGCTGAAGGCACTTAAGACCATCTGGCTGAGCGACCCTTCAGGACCGCTGGCGGACGACGCACTGATGCTGGCGGCAACTCACTATGTGCGCAACGAGGAATACCGCGAAGCCGACCGTCTCTTCACGATCCTCCGCGAACAGTTTTCGAAAAGTCCTCATCTGCAGAATGCGTTCGTGCTGGGTTCTCACGTCAAGCTGATGTCCTATCAAGGTGCCGCCTACGACGAGCAGCTTCTGCTCGATGCGAAAGAGCTGAAAGAACAAACTCTACGGCTCTTCAGAGATCTGCCGGAAGGCGACCGTGTGCGACGTGAGTTGAAAGCCATCAACGAAGCGGAAGCACGTCGTGAGTGGGAACTCGCCGTCTTCTACGAGAAAAAGCGGAAACCGCAGGCAGTCAGAATTTCCTGCCAGGAGATTCTGGCGAAGTATCCGGAGTCGGCCTTCGCCGCACCAGCTCGAGCCAAACTGGCAGCGATGGGAATCACCGTCGGCGGTGACGCTCAAACAGAGCCCACAACCATCCCCATGAGCCCGACACAGGAACTGCCTGTGGAGTCACGGCAACCGTTCCAGCAGATTCCTGAAATTCGCGACCGGCTACCCGACAGTCAGGACCAGCAGGTATTTCCGTCACGCAAACCCATCTTCGATGACGATCCCATCACTGAGGCGACTTCTGATGTCGGCCGCACCCGCCTGTAGTCAGCGTCAGGCACTGTGCTCGCGCACTCTGCACAAATCGCCGAGGACAATAGCAGCCATGCCGGAACGTACCAGTCACAGAGTCGCGCCACCGGCAGTGAATCGGCTCCGACATCGTCCACCGGTCGCCGTACTGTGCATCATGTATTGCCTGGCAGTCTCAGGTTGCGGATACATGATCGGCCCTGCGCACGATCTGGAGCTCACCACGATCTCAGTTCCGATATTCCGCAATGAGACATTCCGCCGAGGTCTCGAACACCCACTTACCGAAGCCGTTCAGAAAGAGATTCAGAAGCGAACGGCCATGCGAATTGTTCACGGCACGGAAGCACAGACTCGATTGACGGGCACGATCATCGATGCTGGCAAAACCGTGCTTGGCGAAAACCAGTTCGATGACCCACGCGAGCTGCAGCTCGGCATGACGGTTCGCGTGAAGTGGGAGGACCTTCGCACCGGTAAAGTCATCTCACAGCAGGACGTGACTCTGGATTCTGGAACGGTCACGCTGTTCACTCAGACGAACTTCGCTCCTGAGGTGGGACATTCGCTGGCCACTGCCGTTCAGGACAGCGTCGAGCAGACCGCTCGCCGCGTGGTCGACATGATGGACGCCCCCTGGTAGGTGAGTACGTCAAATCTGACGCAATACTATCAGCCTGCCGGTTTCACCACGTGTCACTTTTGCCCCATCGAGGCAAGCCGCAGTTGATACCAGGACCACATCGCGACTGAGAACCAGCAGAAAGTTGCTGTTCCCATATACCGATACATCGCGAGTCGTCCCGCCAAACCGTAAGCGTTCTGTGGCATGAAAAGCTCAGACACAATCAACCCAGCCAATCCCAAGGCGGAGCAGATCGCGAACACGATGAAGAGCACGCGATAGTTGATTGGTGTTAACCATGTAGTCGATTTCATTGAACAACCTTGAACGGTAAGGCTTGGTTTTACGGTCAGTTGGATAACGAATTACGATGCATGAGTCTGCATGGATGCAGACTCATACATCGAGTGTTGAACTGTTTCGCTTCGCGAGTTGAAGCGTGGGGTACTAAGGATTCCAAGACGCTCACCAGTCGGCTCGGGGACGAGTTTACACCTGACGACCGGTCGCGTCACGCCCGGCGAGCGGCTGGTCGGAGACCGGACAGGAGCGAGTGTGAACGGTGCTGGCGGCGGCGCGGGTACGGTAGGTTTTCTGCCAGGGCGAACCCGACAGACTCGTCGTTCGCCGGGGTGGCACTCGCTGACGAAGTGTGCCATTGGCTCTGCCCAGTGCTGTTACGAACCGTCGACAATAGTGCCCGCTGAGTGAAACGAGTCTGGAGAGGCAGCGAAGCCATCCACATTACACGAGACACCGTACGGCCACACTTCAACTGCACCCTGTTGCATTCGCTCGAGCTGTTCGTCGGTCACTCAAAAGGAACTGGTGACAAGATGGCAACATTGCTTCTGTTGGGAATTCAGAGGGGACGGAGCTTTCGATGCTTTGCCTTGATGCATACGGCGGTCAGATAACAAAGCAGGCGGCGGGGAGTGGCGGGCGGCGAGATTTCACAGCGCCCAG
>JAQBWV010000181.1 GCA_027624335.1 Planctomycetota bacterium | reverse complement strand
TTGCCGCTGAACAGGTACGACAGAGACGGATGATTGTTCCAGTAGCCGACCATGCTGCGGAGAAGGTCCGGTCGCCGCAGGAACGGACTGTCCAGCGGAGTCGCCGCGCCCAGCACAATGTGATTGCCGCCGCCGGTGCCGGTGTGTTGTCCGTCCAGGTCGAACTTTTCCGTACCCAGTCGCGTCACCCGGGCCTCGTGATAGATCGTCGTTGTGAGGTCGACCAGCTCCGGCCACGACTCGGTTGGATGCACGTTGACTTCGATCACGCCGGGATCCGGCGTCACCTTGATCAGGTTCAGTCGGTCATCGTGAGGCGGCAGGTAACCCTCGACAATAATCGGCAGTTTCAGATCGCTGCTGGTTTGCTCGACGGCCGCGATCAGCTCGACATAATCGTCAGCAGATTCACAGGGCGGCATAAAGACATGCAACCGTCCACTGCGAGGTTCAATACACAACGCCGTGCGAACGTTCCCGGCAACCGCATCGTCATCTTCTGACGAGTCCTCTTTATTGGAATCATCTTCTGACTCTTCAGACAGAGATTGCTCCGAGACTCCGTACATCGGTGTCGCTTCCGGGTAACCAGCGATAGACCGTTGCGTGACCGTCGGCAATTCGCCGTGCGGAGCCGTGGGATCGGCTTCAGCAAAGAAGGCTTCCTGAGACGGCGCAAGGTACGGCAACGAATCCATCGGCAACCGTAATCCGAGTGGCGAATCACCAGGCAGCAGAAACATCTTTTCTGGACGTACGACCCACGGACCCGTGGTCCAACGTTTGCCGCCCTGCCACCACTGACGCTGCAGTGGCATGATGAAACCCGTTGGTGCCCCAAGCCCTTTTTCAAAAACCCGCATCAGCCGAGCACGTTCTTCCGGGTCTTTAATTCGCGGATCGCCGGGTTCGATGTTTTCCGGCAGCCTCTGCTCTTTCCAGAGGTAATAGTAGATGTCTTCGAACGCTGGCACGATCCAGTCCGCTTTGACGCCAAGAACATTCGCCAGGTGCGTGCTGAACCTGCTGGCTTCTTCTGGACCGAAACCGTAGTCGTGAGTTTCGTCGGCGATCAGGTCTTCGTTATGCCAGAGCGGTTTGCCGTCCTTTCGCCAGAAGACAGTCAACGCCCAGCGAGGAAGAGACTCGCCTGGATACCATTTCCCCTGCCCGAAGTGCAGTAGTCCCCCTGGTGCGAATCGGTCGCGTAATCGATGCAGCAGTTCACCGGCGAGCCGTCGTTTCTGTGGACCAACAGCGGCCGAGTTCCATTCTTCGCCGTCCCTATCGTCGATCGAGACGAAGGTCGGTTCGCCGCCCATCGTGAGTCGGACGTCTCCTGCATTCAACCTCTCGTCCACCACGTGACCAAGTTTCTCGATCGCTGTCCATTGAGAATCCGTATACGGTTTCGTCACGCGCGGATCTTCGTGAATGCGCGTCACCGTCATTTCGAATGCGAATTCAGCCTCGCACGCATCGACGGCGCCGCTGATCGGAGCGGCGGTTGATGGCTCGGGAGTGCAGGCCAGCGGGATGTGCCCCTCACCGGCAAACAGACCTGACGTCGGGTCAAGTCCGACCCAGCCAGCTCCTGGCAAAAACACTTCCGTCCAGGCATGCAAATCCGTGAAGTCTTTGTCTGTACCGGAAGGACCATCCAAAGACTTCACATCCGGGGTCAACTGAATGAGATATCCCGACACAAACCGGGCAGCGAGGCCCAACTGCCGCAAAATTTGCACCAGTAACCAGGCGGAATCCCGACAGGAACCCCGTTTCAGAGTGAGCGTCTCTTCCGGTGTCTGCACACCGGGTTCCAGTCGTACGGTGTACTCGACAAGCTGTTGAATCTTTGCGTTAATCGCTACCAGAAAATCGACAATACTGATCTTCGAACGGTCGATCGACGCTGCCAGAGCAGCCAGCTTCGGTTTGCGGGGAACCGTTTCGAGAAAGGGCCGCAGTTCGTGTGCCAGCGATTGCTCGTACTCGAACGGAAACTTGTCCGCGTATTCCTCGACGAAGAAATCGAATGGATTGATGACTGTCATTTCAGCAACGACGTCGACTTCGACTTTCAGTTCCTGTGCTCGTTCCGGGAACACGAAGCGGGCCTGAAAGTTTCCATGAGGGTCCTGCTGCCAGTTCACGTAGTGATCGACCGGCGTCACTTTCAGCGAGTAGCTGTTGATCGGCGTACGACAGTGCGGAGAAGGCCGAAGCCGGACAACCTGGGGACCGATGGCAACGACCCGGTCATAACGGTAGTGGGTAACATGGTTAAGGGCGACGCGGATGGTCATACCGGGGTTTCGATCAGTGTTAGCGGATTGATTTCAGGGAGTATTGTCGCGGCGTCATGGACAGGCTTGATACCGCGTTGCTGCCACAACACGGCGAACGCGTACACCGCCGGGACAATCTTCAGGCAGGTTCAGAAAAGAAAAAGTGAATTCGAACTGAGCCGCTACACCACAGTTTTCGGGTCAATGAAAGTGTCAGTTATTCCCTCGCCGATCAAATTCAACTGCGTTTGCAGAGAATCGACAAACTCGTGCAATCCCTGGTTGATGATTGACTTCACGTCGCAGAATGCGAGTTCAGCACGCAGGCGTCCCAGATGCTGCTCTGCGGGATTGACGAACGTTCCTGCCGCCGTTCCGGAAATCGCATGCAATGAATTGTCCGCCTCCGCCAGGCAATACTGAATGGCGCGCGGAAACTCCCGGTCAAGAACCAGAAACTCAACGATCCGCTCAACGGTAATCCCGTGATAGCGCTTGCGGTACATCTCGAACCCACTGACCGACCGTAACACAGCCGACCACTGCAGATCGTCGACCGGGCTGCCAACATCTTCGACACGCGGCAACAGAGTAAAGTATTTGACATCGAGAATACGCGACGTTTTATCCGCACGCTCCAGCAGACGCCCCATGTTGGAAAAGTGCCACCCCTCGTTATGCGACATGGTTGAGTCGGTGACCCCGTTTAACAGATGGCTGTAGTGCTTCACTTCGAGAAAAAAATCGCCTGGCGATTCCTGCACTGCGTCGGTGTCTGCCGCGTCTCTTACAAAATGATAAAAGGCATTGAGTTGCTCCCACGTCTCAGACGAAATCGTCTCTCGGATCGAGCGGGCGTTTTCGCGGGCCGCACGAAGGATCGTGAGGATTGAGTTTGAATTCTTTCGATCAAACGTCAAAAACGTGATGACGTTCTGTTCGTTGAACTCGCCGTAGCGTTCCTTGAATTTCTCGTCGTCACCCGTCGCTCGAACCAGTGGCTCCCATTGAGTGTGAGCTGAGCCGGGCATGTCAATCTGCAGATTGAGTGTCACATCAATGAACCGGGCCAGGTTCTCAGCACGCTCGACGTAACGTGCCATCCACAGAATCGAATCCGCAACGCGGCTGAGCATAGTTGTCTCCGTGTAGTTGACTCAGCGATGAGAGCTGGCCGCAAAATAAAAATGTGGCTAACAAAAACCTGCGGGATTATTCGGACTGTGACTGCACTTGAAGCTGCGCCTCATTCCCCGCAATCACCCATGTGTCCTTACTGCCTCCGCCCTGGGAAGAGTTAACGACGAGCGAACCTTTTTTCAGGGCGACACGGGTCAGGCCGCCCGGCAATACCCAGAGGTCTTCGCCGTAGAGGATGTAAGGCCGCAAATCAACGTGCCGGCCTTCAAAGTGGTCATCAACGACTGTCGGCACACGAGAAAGTGAAAGCGTCGGCTGGGCAATGTAGTTTCGTGGGTTCTTTCTGATCAGTTCCGCGAACTCAGTCTGCTCCGCCTTTGTCGAGTGCGGTCCGACGAGCATTCCATAACCGCCGGACTCGTTCGCCGCCTTCACCACCAGATCACCGATGTTGTCCAGCACGAACTTGCGGTCGTCGTCGTGCTCACAAACGTAGGTCCGCACGTTTGGTAGAATCGGTTCTTCATCGAGGTAGTAACGGATCATTTTCGGCACGTAAGCGTAGATCACCTTGTCGTCGGCGACGCCTGTTCCGGGAGCATTAGCCAGTGCGACTCGACCGTTTCGATATGCGTCCATCAGGCCAGGAACACCAAGAACCGAGTCCTTTCGAAAACACTGTGGATCGATGAAGTCGTCATCAATGCGGCGATAGATGACGTGGACTCGCTTGTGTCCTCGAGTCGTCCTCATGAAGACGAAGCCATCGCGAACGACCAGGTCGGAGCCCTCGACAAGTTCGACTCCCATCTGCTGAGCAAGAAAGGAGTGCTCGTAATAAGCCGAGTTATACATGCCCGGAGTCAGCACAACGATTGTCGGATCGGAGACTTCCGGCGACAGCGACTGCAGCGTTTCGTACAACCGAATTGCATAATCGCTGACAGGACGAACTCTTGTTTCCGAGAAGATCTGCGGGAAACTGCGTTTCATCACCTGCCGGTTCTGCAACACGTACGAGACGCCCGACGGACAACGAAGGTTGTCTTCAAGTACGTAAATCGCCCCGTCGCTGTGGCGAATGAGATCGGTGCCAGTAATGTGACACCAGACTCCTCGTGGCGGATTCAGACCATGACATTCAGGACGATACGAGACCGCATCTTCCAGCAGGCTCCGCGGAACAACTTCGTCGTTGAGGATGCTCTGCTCATGGTAAATGTCGTTGATGAACAGATTCAGAGCTTTAATCCGCTGCTTCAGCCCGGCTTCGATGTGAGCCCATTCGATGGATGAAATAATTCGCGGCACAATATCGAAGGGGAATATCTTCTCGCTGCCCTGCTGATCGCCATAAACCGCGAATGTTATACCCATGCGCATGAGTGCGCGATCTATAGCCTCCTGACGCGTCTGCAGGTCATAGTCCGGCAGCGCGTTAATCCGGTCGATCAGTATCTTTGCTTCGCTTTTCGGTCGACCGTTCGCGTCAAAAAACTCATCAAAAAACGATTCGGTCTTGTAGTCATGAAACGACAAACTGGAAGTCATTCCGAACCTCAGTCCTCGAAAGCGGCCAAACAAAGTGATCGTCATCGTTCAACGGTCATTAAACAATCACAGACGAAAACAAAGTGCGTTGTACCGTCGGTGCCAGCATGCGATACAGCCAACACACCGTCTGCAATTAAGAATCTTGCAAACCCCGTGCCAGCATTCGATCCTCAGCGCGAGGAAGCTATCAATCATCTGTTGTCGCTCGGGCATGTTCACAAATCGAAGAACGTGACCATTGAATGCTGGCGTCCGAGTGAAACACATCGGCCACCGACGGAGCATTCGCCGCCCCGATCGAAACTGCTACTATCGACGTCCGTACTCGCACTTAAGCCTCTGCACAGCCCCGGCGCCAAGGAGTGCGAATATAGTACACCACTGCGGTGCGTCCGCTAATGTCTCAACTTTCCCGCGAGAGGTATAGCAATTCAACGGATTGTTTCTCATGACACTCGAATGAAAAGGCACCTTGGCACTTCGCGAACCCGCCATTCTGGCTGAGCCGCCCCTCGGGACACTTCGCCTGGCATCTGTTCAGAAAAACCTGACCGTGAGGCAGGGACGCAGAGTGTCTGAGGCATGACTCGGGTCACAGCCCGTACTCTTTGATCTTCCGATAGAGCGTTCGTTCGCCGATGCCGAGCAGGCGGGCGGTTTCGTGGCGATTTCCGTTGGTCAATTCAAGTGTTTTCTCGATGTAATAGCGTTCAATGTCCGCCATCGAACGACCGATCAGTGAGTCGGCACCAGCACTGGTCGAGACTCCACCAGGGATGACGATTCCGCTGTGTTCGGACTCGCTGCCGAGTGCCGGGATGTCGTCGGGCAAGTCGTCGACGTCCAGAACGCCGTCGGTATCCTGGACGAACATGCTTTCAAGTGCGTTGCGAAGCTGTCGGATGTTTCCGGGCCATTCATAGGCCGTCAGCGATTGCCGGGTGGCTCGTGAGACTGTCGGTCTTTCACGCTTGTAACTTTCAGACAGGTCTTCGAGAAACCGGTCGATCAACAGTGGGATATCCATCCGTCGTTCGCGCAACGGCGGCAACATGATCGACGTCACCTTCAGACGATAGTACAGGTCTTCCCGGAACTTGCCTTCTTTGATGGAAACTTCAAGGTCGGCATTCGTCGCGGCGACCAGCCGAACATTGATTTCCAGTTCTTCGTTCGAGCCAACTCGCGAAATCCTGCGACTTTCCAGAACTCGCAGCAGCTTGATCTGCGTATCGATCGGCATTTCGCCGACTTCGTCCAGGAACAATGTTCCGCCGTTGGCGTATTCAAACTTGCCGATTCGGCGGTCGACCGCGCCGGTGAACGAGCCAGGCTCGTGACCGAAGAGTTCACTTTCCAGAATACTTTCCGGCAGCGCCGAGATATTCAGCGGGACGAAAGGTTTGTTCTTACGGTCGCTGTTCTGATGCAACGCTCGTGCGACCAGTTCTTTACCGGTGCCGCTTTCACCACCGATCAGAACCGTCGTGCCTGTCGGAGCGACCTGACGGAGTCGATCGATGACTCGTTTCATCGCTGGACTGTTGCCGATGACGCCTTCGAAACCAAATCGTTCATCGAGTCGACGTGAGAGTTCCGCGTTCTTGCGCAGCAGGCGGATGCGTGTGGACGCTCGCTCGACAGCCTGCCGGAGTTCGTTGATGTCGACCGGCTTGGTCAGGTACATCGATGCGCCTGCCTGCCCGGCGGCCAGTGCAGACTGATACGAAAAGTGACCGGTCAGCAGAATGACTTCAGCATCCGGCAGCTCTTCTTTCGTTTTCTGCAGAATCCCGAGACCGTCGACATCATCCATTTTGAGGTCGGTAATGACGACATCGAATTCCTGGCTCTCGATCAGCTGCACGCCGCGTTCGCCGGAGTTGGCGATGACGCATTCGTAACCGACGCGTTCGAGACTTTCAGCGACGGCCTGCGCGTGCGGCTCATCATCGTCCACGATGAGAACGCGAACGGGGATAGACTGCAGGTCGCTGGTGTCCTTTTTAGTCGCTGCCATTCGGGTTTCTGGTGTCACTTGTGTCACTGTTGCAGAGGGCACGATGGTGAGGGATCACCAACGCCACACACGATTTCGAGTTTGCTCAAAGCTCGCGATATGAGGTTTCACTGACGTTTGAGAGTCCCGAGCCTGGAAGATTCCAGCTGCGTCAGTAGCATGTTCGGTCTGAAGTAATGGATTCTAGGCGGTCCGTCACGATTCTCCACCGTCGAAGATTGTTCGAGACAACCCGGTTGCACTCAGTGATTTCTGGCAGGTCAGACTCTGCCCGACGAAAATCCGGGAAGACATTGCCGAAAATGAATTCTGGATTCCGTCAGGCAGAGCCTGACCAACCTCAAAACAACGAGTTTCAAAGGCAGAACCGTGATGAGCAACTCCGTCGTCAATATGTACAGCGATACGGTGACGAAGCCGACTGAGGCCATGCTGCAGGCGATGATCACTGCAGAAGTCGGCGACGACATGAGCGGCGAAGATCCGACGGTCAACCGCCTGGAAAGCATGGTCGCCGAACTGCTCAACAAAGATGCCGCTGTTTTTGCCTGCTCAGGAACGCAGTCGAACCAGATGGGAATTCGGTCCCACTGTTTTCCGGGCGACGAACTGCTGATCGAAGAGCAGGGACACATTGCGAGATTCGAAGGTGGTGCTCCAGCTGCGATCAGTGGCATCACCACGCGGACGGTACGCGGACGACACGGAATGCTGGATATCGCAGATCTGGAGGGGAAGGTGTACGTCGATAACCAGCACCTTGCGGTGACGAAACTGCTGTGCTGCGAGAACACGACGAACGGCGGCGGCGGACGGACATGGCCCGTGGATCAGATTCAGCGAGTCTGCGGCTGGGCACATGAAGCCGGGTTGAAGACACACCTTGATGGAGCTCGTCTGTTTAATGCGGTCATCGCTTCCGACGTCCACGTTCGCGAAATCTGCGACGGTTTCGATACGGTATCGATCTGTTTTTCGAAGGGGCTCGGCTGTCCGATGGGGTCGGTTCTGGTCGGTTCCGCAGAGAGCATTCGTCGTGCGCGGCGAGTTCGCAAGATGCTGGGTGGAGCTCTGAGACAGGCGGGAATCATCGCCGCCGCCGCCATTCACGCTCTGGAGAATCATGTCGATCGACTGGCAGATGATCACGCCAATGCTCGGGCGTTTGCTGAAGCGATTGCCGATATCGATGGAATCAGCGTCGAACTGGACGGCGTCGAGTCTAACCTCGTCTTTTTCGACGTGGACCCGGCAGTCGGCGATGCCAGCCAGCTGTCAGCAGCATTGCGAGAGCGAGGTGTCAGAATCGGAGCGATGGGTCCGCGCACGCTCCGCGGTTGCACTCATCTGGATGTCGACCGGGAAGGTGTCATGCTCGCCGCTGAAGCCATTCGAAATTGCGTCCATGCTGGTATTCAGCAGTTTGCTGCAACTCCGTTTGGCCCCTTCTGTCGAGCTTGAGGCCTTCGGTTCGAAGTCGGTTTTCAGAAAACAACAGCGGCGATTGATTACGCCGCTATCCTCGCAAGCGGACGGTTGCCGAGCCCGGATAGTAGTACTGCAGAATTTCGAGAGCCGAGCGACCGGCCAGAGCGAGACCTCGCGAGCCCCACTGACAGAACCCGACTCCGTGGCCGTGTCCGGCACCGGAAAAGCGGACTTCGTTTCCATCGATTTCGGTCGTAAATCTCGGACTGGATAGTGTGCCGATCGGCAGCAGATGCCGCAGAATGGTTCCCGCAATCTTCTTCGTGCTGACTCCGTCGCTGACCATGTAGAACGGCAGATCGCCCTCATCGCCGAAGGCTGGCTGCAGCGACTTCAATTGGCCGAATTCTGCTTTTTCAATCGCCAGGTGTTCCTGCAGGGCCTCCGTGATCCGGCCCAACTGTACTGTACTGGTCCATCGATAGCGTTCAGCTTCACGGCACCAGTCACATTGCACGCTGGCGATTGCCGGAACTGCGTCTGTAAACACTGATCGGCCTCGGATCGTGCGTCCGCCACACACGGCGGTATACCAGGTAGTGAAGACCTTTCCCTCCCAGGTACACACGATTCCGGCTGTTCGGCTGACGATGTCGCGGCTGCCTGGCGTCTCACCTGCAAGTCTGCGTCCCTCGTCATCGCGATACTGGTAGCCGAGATATTTCTGGCTTCGCGAGGTCGCGTAGACATCAAACTGCGGATGCCCTTTCATCTGAGACAGGACGTAGGTTCTGGCCGCGATCGCTTGCGCTTCTCTGGCTTCATCGGGAAACGTCGCGGGCATTTCGCTGTTGACGACGCTGGCAAGATACTCTTCCAGCGGAAGAAGATTAACGGCGATCAGTCTACCGCCAGGCCGCCGGTAGATTCGGATGCTTCCGCGATACTGATTTCGCCCCACCCAGATGGCTGGCGATCTGGCCGAAACGATTTCGATCTGGCTGATCTGGAGCACCTCGTCGCCAAACCGGATGCCTGTGCCCTCGACAGAAACAACCGCATCAGTGACGGATCCAGACTGCACCAGTATTCTTGGACTTCCAGGAGCAAGAATCCGGAACGGCCCGTCAATCGAGACCGTCAGGTCGGTCAGCGGAGTCGGCGTCAGGTTGACTCGAACAAATGGGTTCCAGGTTTCGATCGGAACGTCGACCGATTGCCCTCCCGCATCTGTTGAGGCGGATTGTCCACTCGTTATCCGGGGCAGAAAATGCCACGCGACAACGCTCAGCGGCACTGCAGACGCCAATGCAGCCGCGACCATTCCGCGTCGAGATACCAGTCGGTTAACATCCATGCCCGCATCCAGTCTGGCAGGAAGTCTGGAGTGATCAGTCGTTACGAAGATGCAGACCCATATCGCCCAGTTTTGCCCGAATCTCGTTTAGAGACGTAACGCCAAAGTTCTTCGACGACAGCAAATCGTCTGGTGAGCGGGACAACAATTCGCCAATGGCCGAGATGTTCAGTCGAGACATGCACTTGCGAGCTCGGACTGACAGGTTGAGATCGGAAATTGGCTGTTCCATCGCCGAGCGTTGTTCCGGCGAAAGATCTTTAGGCGGCGCGGCGGCTTCTGACTTTCTGGTCATGGCGTTGCAGCCGACGGAAAGTCCATTCTGTTCAAGCAGTTCCTGAATTTCCTTGAGCGATGTGTCGCCAAAGTTACGGCTGGACATCAGCTCCTGCTCGGACATTTCTGTCAAATCCCCGAGCGTTCTCATGCCAAGCCGCTCAAGGCAGTTACGGCTGCGAACTGAAAGTTCGAAGTCTGCGATCGCACGAGTGAGCGTCTGCGAGCGTTTCTGCTCGGCCTTGACCGAATCTTCGTCGTAGTACATCCCTTCTGAAGCGTCGATGTCTTTCAGGTAGAGCCGAGCTTTATCGTTGGTCGGATCTGCTTCCAATACACGTCTGAAACAGAAGGCGGCCTGTTCGAGACGATTTGAATCTTCGTAGAGCAGTCCAAGATTCAGCAGCGCCCCAATGTGCAATGGAGGTGAAGACAATGCCTGCTCGTAAAGACGAATGGCCTCTTCGTCATTGCCGTGTCGACAGTTTTCACCCGCCAGCCAGAACAAGGCCCGTGTATGATGCGGGTCCATGTCGACGGCACGTTCGAAGTATTCGATGCCCCCCAGCGTGTCGCCCTTGTCTGCCAGCAAACAACCCATCTGGAACGAGTAATCCGCACGCGAAACGGCCTTGGACGCGATCTTCCGCAGAGCGGCTTCCGCCTGTTCGCGCTGCCCGTTCATGCGCAACGCGCCGACTCGCTGGAGTTCGCACTCGACCGCGTCGTGACCGAGTCCCGCTGCGGTCGAGAAATACTCTGCCGCGTCCTCGAATCGTTCCAACGAAATGCAGACCATCCCACACACGAACGATGCAACAGCATTGTTTGTTGTTCGGCTCAGGTAGTTGAATGCTGCCTGATGCTGACCAAGCAGATGAAGCGATACGCCAAGTTTTGCAAACGTTGAATCGGAAGCATGAGCCTCCGCGTCAACGGAGCGTCGAAGTGCATCGACTTCCTGACGAAAAGCCGTCGCCTGCTGGCGATTGGTCGCCTTCTGGAGCACGGCGTAATGAGCCGATCCAAAGTCAGATTCATTCCCCAGCATGTCGCGAAGATCGTTGATTTCAACCAGTGTCGTAACTGCAGGGGTAGGCGTACTGTGGAGCACAGAACTCTCCTGGGTCGGAGGCGTTTCAAGTCAACGTCGCTGGAAAACGGTCCCTCCACAATGAAATGTGGAGAAATTCAGGCAGGCGACGGTCGAGAATCATAAGGAGTGCCCCCCTCAACGTACACATTCCGAGCAAGATATCCGAGTTTCTCTCGACATTCGCCGGGTGGGCCAGGTTACTCGCAACCTGTGTCGAGAAACGACGAGAGGTGCCGAAATCCGACATGACGTCTATGGCGAGTGGCAGAAATGAGCGGTACTTTTCCAGTTTCGCCGGAATCACAGCAGGCGGCGATTACTGGAAAGCCTCCAGAATTCGTGTGAAGACTCGTGCGATGTTGCGGTTTCTTTGTAAATGATGAATCAAGGAGACCTGACCATGGCCAGCCCCGCTGCTCGTACTGATACTGCCTCGCGAGATAATCGCAGTTTACTGTTCGACGAGTCTCAAATGATTGACAGGCCTGGACCGAGTCGACGACCAACTGAAAAGCCGACTGGGTATCAATGCTGGTCAGATCTACTGTTTGCCCATTGGCGGGTTTCGCCTGAACTGCTGCGTCCGCTAGTTCCAGCGGGACTGGAACTCGACACATTTGACGGGGACGCCTGGCTGGGAGTCGTGCCGTTTCACATGTCTGGCGTGCGGCCATGGTGGGCTCCCGCACTGCCTGGAATCTCTGAGTTTCACGAAACAAACCTGCGAACGTACGTTCATTTCCGAGGGCGTGATCCCGGTGTTCTGTTTATCAGTCTGGATGCAGCGTGCAGGCCAGTCGTTGAGGTCGCTCGCTGGAAATGGAAACTCAACTATTACTACGCGCAGATGAAACTACTCCGAAATGGCGACGAGGTTCATTACTCAAGCCTGCGAACTGATGGCCGGTCGCCACGTCGAGCTGAGGTCGATATCACAGCACGGATCGGGGAACCATTGAATCCGGAGCCGGGAACCAGCGTCGAACCGGGAACGCTCGAACATTTTCTCGCCGAACGTTACGTGCTCTACGTGGACGATCGACGCGGCGGGTTGATGACTGGACGAGTTCATCACACTCCCTATCCGCTACGGTCGGTAGAAGTCGTATCATGCCGCCAGACGCTATCTTCAGCAGCCGAAGTGCCGGTTCCCGGACAACCGGACCATGCTTTGTTCAGCGAAGGCGTTACTGTCGACATCTTCCCTTTGCGACGCGTCAGACTTTGACTGTCCAGCCTGATCGACACAAACTGCTCGTGCCGACCGCCGATCAACAGTAAGATAAACGGCGAGTTGCTTTAGACACTCACCGTGTTTCGACCTCACCGGGCAGGATCTTGCATGTCCACGACGCTCGATCGCCGCAAGGCAAAGAAGAATTACGCGGAGTTTGACGAGTACATCTCGTACCAGCTCCAGAAGACACGAACGGGTATCCGGTCGACGGATGTCTTTACGGCGCTGTGCGGCTCTGCCGTGCTGGTCGTGTCATACCTGCTGGCCTTTGTCGTGTTTGACCACTGGGTCATCGCCGGCGGCTTTGGACAGGGGATGCGGATCGTTCTCCTGTCAGGGCTGTTGCTCGGGACGCTGGCTTTGATCGGCTGGAAGGTGTTGTGGCCGCTCTTTCGTCGAGTCAACACTCTGTACGCGGCAAAAACTCTGGAGCAGGCATCGCCTGAGCTGAAGAGTACGCTGTTGAACTACGTCGATCTCAAGTCGGCAGGTCGTGAAGTCTCTCCGGCGATCATAGAGTCGATGGAAAAGCGAGCAGCAGTCACGCTTTCGCATGCCGAAATCGATGACGCTGTGGATCGAAGCGCTCTGCTGCGACTGTCGTATGCGTTGCTGGTCGCCGTCGTTCTGTTCAGCCTGTATGCCGTGTTCTCGCCAAAAAAAGTCTGGCCGTCGATCGTTCGCATTTTCGCGCCCGCAGCTGAAGTTTCCGTATCGACTCAGACAGCTTTTCTGGATGTCGACCCT
>JAQBWV010000180.1 GCA_027624335.1 Planctomycetota bacterium | reverse complement strand
TGCACTGAGAAAGTACGGCATCATCAGCACACAGTCTGCTCCGGCCGCGACGCACTGCCTGGCTCCATCAGGGATAGACGGTACGGCAAGTTCGAGATAACTCGCCACCACAATCGAATACTCGCCCTCATCTCGAAGCAGGTCTGCGATGACCACCAGATCGTAATTCGCGTCCGCGCGGCGACTTCCATGAGCGATCAGCAGAACAGCCGTCGTCATTCGAAACACTCTCCCTTTTCCGGAGATCAGGAGTCGTCTGACCTACACGATGCAGCCAGCTGCGTCCTCGTCGTCCAGATCAATTGAATCCAGTGGGCGGCGGGGCTTTCCGATGTGTGGTGTTGGAACTTTCGTCCAGCGCTTGCTTCCTGACGATGTCGCATGGGACTTGCCCACTTGCCTGGCTTTATTCGTCGATGGTCGCAAGTAGAGCAAACACGGCAGCAGGATCAGGTCACCAATCAGTGCCACACCCAGAGACGCAGTCATCAACAATCCGAATCTGACAGTCGGGCCGAAGTTACTCAGACCAAGCGCCAGCATCCCCAGGCCCGTGATTAAAGTCGCTTGAACGATAGGAGGTCCAGTCGTTTCAAGAGCGACTCTTGTCGAATACACGGAATTGCCAGTCTTATCGAACAGACGGCGATAGCAGGTGAGGAAATGGAACGTCCCATCGACGGCAATTCCCAGAGCAATGCTACCAGTCATCATTGTTCCAATGTCCGTCGCGATGTTGAGCCAGCCCAGCGTCCCAAACACGAGTAGAATCGGTGTCACGTTAGGTATCATGGCCACTGCGCCGGCGAGCGGTGATTTCAGACACACCATCATGATCAAGGTGATCAGACAAAACGCCGTAAAGACGCTCTTCCAGAATCCGTCGAAGATGTCCTGCTGAGCTCGTTCGACCAGTGGCGCGATACCCGTGCAGACAATTCCCACATGATGCTGCGCCGCAAGCTCGATTGATCGAGCTGAAAGAATGTGAAACAACTGCTCCGCGGTAACATCATCTGACGGTTCCACTCGTGCGGATATTCTCCACAGATGCCCACCGTCCGCGATAAAGTCGTTGTCTCCGGAATGTTTCTGAATGGCGTCCAGCGCCGTCGAAAACCCTTGCGGAAGTGGATCCGGTAAAAACGTCGTCGCTGAAAGTACCAGCTGCACATGCTCGACCTTCCGCAACGAACTTTCCATTTCGCGAATCATCTCTATCCGTCGAGTGTCAGGAATGTCCTGCGTACCAAAGTCGACGACAAGTTCCACTGAATCGGTACTTGCCATTTCGCGGTGCAGGTACTTCGTATCCTGCAGCACCTGCGACTTTTCCGGAAAGAAGTTCAACGGCTGAAACTCTGCACGAATCCAGAACACGCCGATACCGCACCACACAACCAGAGCACAGACGCCGATCGTGGTCCAGACTCGACCGACGTAGAGTTGTGCAGCCAGTCGGCGGAACCATCGATGCAGCGAGCGACTTTCAAACAGATCCGGAGGGTACAAAGTCAGAATCGCCGGAGTGATTCCAAGGCCTGCGATGAGTGCGGCAAACGTGCCGCCGGCTGTGGCGATCCCGAACTGCCGTACTGGGGGAATCATGCTGATCCCGAGCGACGCCAGGCCGATCGCTGTGGTGAACGTTGCCAGCAGGCACGGCCAGCGAACACCTCGTAATGTTGTTCCAATCGGATCGTTGTCATTGCGATGTGCGGCAAAGTGATGCAGGTAGTGAACCGCCACCGCCATGCTGAAAACCATTACCATGACTGGCAGTGAGTCCAGAATGAAGTTCATTTCTCCGCCGCTGATCCGTACGACGGCGAGCGTCAATTGAAACGCCCAGATCGTCTCGACCAGAATCAGAAACGCCGGGGTAAACTGCTTCAGCAAGTACCAGAGAATCCCCAGACAGATTGCGATCGTAATTGTGAAATAGCCGCGATTTGCGTCCTTGCCACCAAGACGGTTCAGCTCTGCAACGACGACAGGTGCGCCCGTAATTTTCAACTGGGTGGTATCCAGCTGACAATACTCAAGAACGCCATCGACCCGGTCCATCGTGCTGGTGCGGTCCTTCAATCCCTCGTCGGTCAGAAGAGCCACAATCCCCGCGAGCTTCCCATCCTGAGACACAACGACACGATGCAGTCGCTGCTCGATCTCAGATTCCGACAGATCAAAGTCGGCCATCATCGATTCGAGTCGCTGCGGCGACCACACCTTACGGATCACGTCGAGTCGTTCCAGACGACTGCAGACCGCTTCGATCAACTCTGAAGAGTGCTGCTCACGGTCGAGTGCGACCAGGATGAGCTCTTCGCCACCGAACTGAAAGCGGAAGTCTTCGTAGACTTGACGGGCTGCGTTCTCGTCGGACAGCCAGGTCTCAGTGTTGTTGTTTGGCGGAATCGACTCGGCCAATGGATACAGCACCGCCAGCGACGCAAAGAGGGCCATGATGATGGCACGAGAATAACGCTGGTAGAACTTGGAAATCATAGGCCTGCAATTGCTTTGAACCCGACGACGGTGGAAATTCGAGCGAAGTCGACTCCTCTGTCTGTCCGAGCTTTGCTTCCTGCGTTCAGCGTCAGGTGAGTCGCCAGCCACCGGAAGCTCTTTGAACCGGCAGGCTTCGCAGCTGGAAACTCAATCGAGATTCCAGCTGCACCTTTTCCAGTGAGTAGAACAATCAGGAATGTCACTGACGACACAAACCGGAATGACGCTCTAGCAGAAATTGGATATGAGACATGAACCCCGCGCAGGAAGAGTGAAATTGTCGACGGTCACCGACAGGCCGAATAAGCCCTCTCCGTTTGGGATTCATCGAGCGAAACGCAATCGTGGCATCAGTTCATTTCGATCGACTGATGGCGGGTGGTCGGAGTCCGTCGGGGCGCCGACGGATCACTGATACAACTCTCACAATTCACGAACTGGAGAGGCAAACACCTGCTTTCGCTTGCTGGTCAGCATTGGAAAACGGGAGAACACTGACACGGAACGTCCCAGTTACTGATTACCTTCGAGTCAGCAGTGTTCGGCGCAGGCACTTTACAGCGTTTGTGGGAACCGATACCTGACGTGTCAGGTGAAAGGCCTCTGCGGAGGTGCATCTTGAAAAACTCGCTACGCCAGTCGTCATCGCCATGCCGGTTCCGAAGATGCGAAGCGGCGAAGATTCGGATCCGCGACACGTAGCCGAGCACTCAGAGCGTCAGCCGGGTTTCAGCACTGCTCGATAGTCCACCCATTAGTCGCCTGATGCACTCAAGCGAAGTTGTCGTGTCCGGGGCTATTCGTCGAGCTTGCCGAGGAACTGACCGCCGCTGATAAACATCCCGTTCTCGCACGGAGTACACCACTCCAGCCTTACAAGATATTTGTACTCGCGAGTATCACTGGCCATTTTGACCGTTACGTCGCCCGACTGCAGTGACCCTCGATGCAGCAGACCGATTCCGAACCGGCTAATCTCCCGCGTCATGGCCGGCACGATGCTGCCACGTGATGTAATCACTTCTGCAGGGACCGACAGGTCCAGTCTCTCGGCGGCGCGCTCGTGTTCGCCGTCAGTTTTGCCGATGCTCTCAAGAACCTGCTTAAGGTCTTCCAGCGTCGGACGGCTCCAAGGGTCAGCGGACATCAGTAGGCTCCTGATCAGTCAATGCTTGTCTGCGAAAATGACTTCAACGAACTGCGGAGCCATTTCCGCAGCACGCGTTAACCATAAGTCACAGGGCAGCAGGACCGAGCGTGATTCAGGAGTTTTCCGAGTCGCCACTGGTTCCGATAATTCCGACAGTGCCGGCTTGACGTCTTCTTCTCAGAAACAGGCCCGACACCGTACTGAAAAGAATCAGACAGATTGCCGCCGTACCCCAGGAGAAGCTGCCTGACGAAGTCGTAGGAGCGATTTCCGAATCATTCGGCCAATCTATCCTGGCGGGACTGAGCTTCGGCGGGCTCGGAGCATCATTCAACGCGGCCACCTGTGCGACATCATGATCCGATTCATTGCGAGCATTCGACAATGATCCGTCTGTCTCAGGGAACATCAGCGCGTCATTTGCAGACTCGCCACCTGGCAGTCGCATCGATGGCAGGAATGAATTCGACGGCGGCGATGGGGAAATTGATGGTCGCTCAACCGCCGACCGTTCACCGGGTTGCTGGTATTGCCGATCCTGAGCAATCGCCTGCACGGCTCCGCCTTGTCGTTCCCCTTTAGAGCCTTCGAACGATAGACGACGAAACTGCGACGTGTCGGGCACAGCGCGAATGGGAGCGCCGTTCGAAATGACCCGTGGGCGGATCGGTGACGACTGCCCGCTTTCAATCACGACTCCACCGCCCGCACTCCCAGGCACCACACGAATGTCGGACTGCGAATCGCCACTGATTCCTTCCACAGACGCGTTCCCGCCGGGGATTGCGTTTCTATTAAGCCAGTTTTCAGACGTTGTATAGAAACTCCGTCTGGGAAGTAGCTCACTGGGTACCACATGACTGTTGAGTATCTCACCGCGTTGGTTCGACAACCGCGTGGGGGTGACTCCTGCCTCAAGCCGAGAATTGTTTTCTGCGAGCGTCCGGGCGGAATGGACATGCGACGCGGCGGACACACTTCCCTGATCTGTGACTGGTCGACCAGGCTCCAGGCGATCCGGCAGTCGCTGAATGCCGGCAGCTCTTCGCGAAGCGTCTTCAACGGCCGTACGAGAAGCCAGCACCGACGAATCCAACTCACGACGCGACTGCTGAATTAACTCACTGACTGCCTGTCGGCTCTGCTGCGATGAGAAGTCTGGGAATTCGGGACGCTCTTCCACAGCGCTGCTCTCACTGACACTTTGAGACGGTTGTGCCGACGGAGTCAGCGAAAGCGACACATCGCTGGATTCACGACCCGCTCGACTTCCCAACTCGATGCCATCTGGAAGCTGCGGCGCTGCTGACGCGGACTTTTCGATCCGCGACTCAGCGACAACAGACTGTACGAGCCTTTGAAAGTTGCCGTCAAAATCCCCAACAAACTGTGATCCAGACGCTGATCGCGGCGATGCGCTGTCAGGAATCGATGATCCACCATGTGGTGGCTGCGCCACTGGGACGGAATTCACTCTCTGGCTTTCTGCGACGTTACCGGAACGTTCCATCGGCGTTCCTGTCGCGAGCGTTTCGGCTACGTCAGAATCGTTGACCTGCTCATTTCGTGCGACCAGTTGCCTGCGAGTTATCATCGGGGCCGTCTGATTCGATGAACCGGTCGCCAGAAATGGATCACGTACCAGCTCAGGTCGTTCGGAGGTGACATGTTGTCCGCCATCCGAGATTCTCACCCGACCGGACGCCATTGTCGAAGTTTCGCGGTGCAACCAGTTGAATGGATTCAACGCTCCGTACGTTATTTTCTTCGGAACCGCATCCCGCTTCCACAATTTCGAGAGAAAGTCGCCTGGGCCAGCAGCCTGAGTAAGCACACTGCCTCCCAGAGTGACCGCAACAGCGGAAGCACACACGTACAGACGAAGCCGAGGCTTGATCATGACACGCCGCCGATTCAATTCCGATGGGACCGTGTGACAGAGACAATTGCCGGAATGTGCGCGGAGCCGACCTCACCTGCGGAGGCAATACTCTGAACGAGGTTGAACAATGCATCAGGTGCACTGGTCGTCCCGGCTGTTATCAGGAAATCGGCCAGTCGGGCGGCTCGGGCTTAATCAGATTCCCGTGTCTTGCCTGAACTTCCTGAAGTGATGAATCTACCGCCTTTACCGATCCGACTAACGGGGAAGAACATCCTCGAACGGGAATTCCAGGTAATACGGGGGCTCTACGAAGAAGCAGTCCTGTGCGCACTTTCTGACGGACGAACCAATGCCTGGCACTGTGTCGCCACTCGGAAGACGGAGCTCTCTCGATTGACAGTGACCTGCTTACGGAGCCACGCGTAAATGCGGAACTCGGTGTTAACGAATCACGGATCGGCACGACGTTCTGGAGGTTCGGCGAACTCGCTCACGACGACTGCGTACAGTTTCCCGAGATTCGCTTCGACGCAGTCGATAATCAGATCGATACGTTCTCGAAGGCGTTCCAGGGGCTTACGATTTCATGCGCCCGTTGCCATGACCACAAGCTCGATGCGATCTCAACTAAGGACTACTACGCTCTGGTCGGTGTCCTTGGAAGCTGCAGTCAGGTCGTCCATACGATCGATTCACCGCAGCGTATTGCCGACGCCGTCGGTCCAGCGAATCAACTGAAGCAGCGAATTCGTCAGCGACTTGGTGAGCTGTGGCTGGGCGCGATCGACAACCTGGACGAAGTGATTCTCGACGCGCTGGCAAACGCTCCGACTGACGGCAACGAATTAAGTCCGCTCGCAAAGCACCTGTCAAACGACAAACTCTCGCGCGAAGACCCCGGTTATGTTCTTCGACAATTCATCGTCGATGCGGACGATGAATCGGATCAGACCGCCAGTTTGACGGGCAGCAAAGAGTTCCATCAGCGATGGCAGGTGTTGAAGAAAGACTACTCGGACGAGCAGACTCGGAGGGCGGCCTCTAATGCCGCCAACTTTGAAGTCTGGTCTGACTTTCAGGAGCAAGGGTTATTCGGGTGGTCCACCGATGGACTCGGACTTGCAGGCGGCCCGAAACGTTGCGGCGAGTTTCTGCTGACTCATAAAGGCGATCAGATTGTCGCCGCAGTTCTTCCAGCCGGACTCTACACAAACATCACTTCCGAGCGAGAAAGCTGATCGAAGCTGGCGTGCGATTCGTGGAAATCACGGCGAACCCGCTGGGACTGGACAACGGAAGCTGGGATCAGCACTCCGATCCTGAATCACACCATGAGAAGAATGCGCTGGTGACTGACCAGCCGATTGCCGCCCTGATCAAGGATTTAAAACAACGCGGCATGTTCGATGAAACTTTGATTCTGTGGGCCGGTGAGATGGGTCGAACGCCTCACTCCGGCAATGCTCACGGTCGCGATCATCACGTTTCCGGATTTACCGTCTGGCTCGCTGGCGGAAGCATCAAGGGCGGCACGATCCACGGTGTGACGATGAGTTCGGCATGCATGCCGTCGAAGACATCATGACCATGTACGATCTGCACGCCACGATCCTGCACCATCTGGGTCTGGATCATGAACAGCTCATCTACCGCTATGGTGGTCGTGACATGCGTCTGACCGACGTCCACGGAAACGTCGTTCACAAGCTCCTGAACTGAAGCGGGGCCGTCGCGGCGTTTCGCCTCCGTCGGATCTGAATACGGCTACATCAGGGTGCCGACGAATTCTTGAATTTCGCCGCGTCGATACTACCGTCGACCGAGGTTGTGTTGTGATCGGTGATGATTGTCACCATTCTTTTCGGCTTCCAGTCTTTCCACAGCACTTTGCCGCAATTGTTGAGCCATCACATGAATCGCAATCACAAGGTCCCCTTCATCGCCGTTTCGCTTGCTGGTTTGTTCGCGGGCATGCTCCCTGGCACGTTCGCGGCTGAGCGACCGAATGTCGTTGTGATTATGAGCGACGATCAGGGTGGCGGGGACTACGGGTTCGTTGGCAACGATGTGATCCGGACGCCGGAACTGGATGCAATGCATCAGCGCAGCGGTTTTCTAAACCGGTTCTACGTCAGTCCGGTCTGTGCGCCGACTCGGGCGAGTTTGATGACGGGGCGCTACAACTACCGCACGCGATGCATCGATACCTTCATCGGTCGTGCCATGATGGATGCCGATGAAGTGACGATGGCCGAGTTTCTTCGCGGGGCCGGGTATCGCACCGGCATCTATGGCAAGTGGCATCTGGGCGACAATTATCCGCTGCGAGCGATGGATCAGGGGTTTCAGGACAGCCTTGTGCATCGCGGAGGTGGCATCGGGCAGCCATCGGATCCGATTGGCGCGGAAGGGAAGTACACCGATCCGACTCTGTTCAAAAACGGGGTCGAGACGCCCATGAAGGGATATTGCACCGACATCTATTTTGATGCAGCAATGGACTTTATCAGCAAGAGCGCAAAGGACGGCCAGAACTTCTTCACTTACATCGCGACCAACGCTCCTCATGGTCCGTTTCATGATGTGCCGCAGAAACTGTACGAGGAATACCTTAAGACGGACTTCTCGCCGATTCTGATGCACAAGCCCAGGCCGGATCGGATGAAGCAGGAACGAGACACTCTGGCTCGCATTGCAGCGATGATTACAAACATCGACGAGAATGTCGGAAGGTTGTTCAGAAAGCTTGAGGCGCTGGGCATTCGAGAGAACACGATCGTGGTCTACCTGAACGACAACGGGCCGAACACGATGCGTTTTGTCGGCGACATGCGAGGCATGAAATCACACGTGGATGACGGCGGCATTCGATCACCGCTGCTGTTTCACTGGCCGGCACGCGTCCCGGCTCGCAAAACTGCCGACGCCCTGTGTGCACACATTGATGTGTTACCGACAATCCTTGATGCCTGCGGTGTTGAAGTGCCAGCCGGACACAAGATCGACGGGCGCAGCTTTCTGCCGCTGCTGACCAGCGACGACGCGAACTGGCCAACGCGGCAGGTGGTGCTTCAGACTCACCGCGGCGACACGCCACAGCAGTTCCACAACTTTTCGCTACACGAGCATCCCTGGAAACTGGTTCATCCGAGTGGATTCGGCAAAGAAAGTTTCAACGGCGAACCGGCACTGCAGCTTTACGACTTGAGCGCGGATCCACGTCAGCAGAATGATGTCGCCGCCGAGCACCCCGAGGTATTGCGACGATTGAGGGCCGGGTACGAGAACTGGTTTGCGGATGTCAGCTCATCGCGTCCCGACAATTACGCTCCGCCGAGAATCGTTATCGGTACGCCGCACGAAAGACAAAGCGTGTTGACTCGTCAGGATTGGCGACACTCAGCAGGAAAAAACTGGGCGTCCGATTCCAACGGCTTCTGGCTGTTGGAAGCCAGAGAACCGGGAAGCTACGAAGTGGAAGTCATCTTCGATACGGATCACCCGGCCGGAAAGGCGACGATCACCGTCGGTTCGACTTCGATGCCGCTGGACATTCCCGCCGACCAGCGTCGCGGACACAGCATGATGCTGACACTTCCCGCCGGAAAACTGAAACTCGCCGTCGATGTCGTCTTCAATGGCAAGACGCAGGGACCTCATCAGGTGATTCTGACCCGCAAGTGACCGTCGCGAGTTGCGGTATTTCGCGTGACTCGACCTCACCTGATCTTCCGCCGCCGGCAACACGTCCAACCTCGGCAACACGTTTACCATGACTATTTACTACTTCACATTTCGATAATTGCTCTAAGATTCCGCCTTTATGCCATTCCCGTTCGATAACAGCTACGCCCGCCTGCCGGGCGCATTCTTTGCCGCAGTCGAGCCCACTCCGGTCAGCGCGCCGGTGATGATCCGACTGAATCACGTCCTGGCAACTCAACTCGGGCTCGACGTGGCTCGGCTCGATTCGCCGGAAGGTCTCGCCATCCTTTCAGGTAACAAGCTCGCAGACGGCTCCGAACCTGTGGCGATGGCCTACTCCGGGCACCAGTTCGGTGGCTTCTCGCCGCAACTGGGCGACGGTCGCGCGATACTACTCGGTGAGGTCGTTCGCGAAGACGGCGTTCGTCACGACATTCAACTCAAGGGATCCGGCCCGACGCCGTTCTCGCGCCGTGGCGACGGACGATCAGCACTCGGCCCGGTTCTACGTGAATATATCGTCTCGGAAGCAATGGCCGCGCTTGGTGTGCCAACGACCCGAGCGCTGGCCGCAATAGCAAGTGGTGACAGCGTGCGCCGTGAAGCCCTCACGCCCGGCGGAGTTTTTGCGCGTGTGGCACAGTCTCACATCCGCGTTGGTACATTCCAGTGGTTCGCCGCCCGAAAGGATCACATCAACTTGAAGGTCCTCGCCGACTATGTGATTGACCGCCACTATCCCGGCGCTCGGCACGACGAACATCCCTATCGCGCTCTGCTTTGCGGAGTCATCGAGCGGCAGGCCAGGTTGATCGCCCATTGGATGCAGCTCGGATTTATCCATGGAGTGATGAATACTGACAACACGTCCGTCTCTGGCGAGACGATCGACTACGGCCCGTGCGCTTTCATGGACAGCTACCATCCGGCGAAGAGATTCAGCTCGATCGATCACCAGGGACGCTACGCCTTTGCCAGTCAAGGCCCGATCGCCCACTGGAATCTCACTCGCTTCGCTGAAACTCTGCTGCCTCTCCTCAATGATGATACCGATCAGGCTGTCGCCGAGGCCGAATCGGCCCTCGACACATTCACCGGAATTCACCAGATGGAACTGGAAAGACGGTTCACTGCAAAGATTGGCATTGAAGATGGCAACGCAGATGACGGGACGCTGCTGGAACAGTTGCTCTCTGCCATGGCAGAAGGCGGGGCCGACTTCACGCTCGTATTTCGCCATCTTTCTGACGCGCTCGACAGCGGCAACGACGACAACGTCACTTCTCTGTTTGATCAGCCCAAAGCGATTACTGCGTGGCTGAGTAGATGGCGGACGCGCCTGCATAATGTCGATCGTCATCAAGCCGTCGCCTTGATGCGTCGAATGAACCCCGTGTTCATCCCGCGCAACCATCGCATCGAGGAGGCAATCCAGGCCGGTAACAACGGCGACTTTGCGCCGTTTCATCGTCTCAACGAAGTGCTGCAACACCCGTTTGCTGAACAGGCAGTGTTCGCCGAGTATGAACTTGCACCGGCACCCGATGAGGTCGTACACGCAACCTTCTGCGGAACCTGAGCGACCTTGACTGTTGAAGTCGAAACTCTTTTCTGGCCAGTCACCGTATCAGGCTACCGACATTCGCCACCAGCACATGTCACCACTTGTTGCAACGTCTGCGTCTCTAATGAGGTTGTTTTGTGACCTGACGGGAACGCAGTCGCTCAACATCAGGAAGTGACAACTCGCGGTTGTAGATGCGGACGTCTTTCATCTTCCCGTTGAAGTAGTCGTGTTGGCCGAAGCCGATCTTCAGCGGGCCGTTCATGCTCAGGTCGTAATCAAAAGGGTTGAACTCGGAGCTTTCGGCAACTCGTTTCCCATCAACATACAAACGGAGTCGGTCGCTCGCTTTCACAGCGACGACGTGGTGCCAACCGGCAGACAGGGCTCGGTCGTACGTCGCGCTTTTGCCGGCTTCCAGCGAGTGTACGTGTCCGGACGGAAGGACACCGCAGAAGAGCTTTCCGTCGAACACCGCCATCGACCACGCTCGCCGGTAAACCACGTCGGGTGTGTTGTCGAGCCGGCCCGTCGAGACCCACTTGTCGCCGCCGTCGTAACGATAAACGTCCGCGAATGGCAGCGTTCCTGCGTAAAGCTTTCCGTTATAGACGGCCATGCCCATCACTTCTTTCTCCTCGCCCAGCCGGCCAACATGAGTCCACTTCTGCGGACCGCCATAGCGGAACACCGAACCGGTCGGCCAGGTACCCGCGTGCAGGTGACCTTCGTAGATGGCAGTAGAGTAAACCTGCGACGTATCCGGCACTGGGCCCAGCCGCGTCCAGTTCGTGCCACCGTCGTAACGAAAGAAACCGCCCGCATCGTAGCTCAACCCGAATAAGTTGCCGTTATGAACGCTCAGATGAACCACACGCAGGTCGGGACAGCCGCACGACGTCCAGTTGCCGTCGCCGTCATAGCGATACATGCCACGGGTCCGCGGAGTATCGCGCCAGGCGCCGGTCGTGCCCGTTCCTGCGTAGAGCTTTCCGTTGAATACGGCCAGCCCGCTGACGCTCCGCACGTCCGCAATCTTTCCGCAGTTCGCCCACCGCGTGCCGCCTTCATATCGGAACACGCTGCCGCCGTCGTTTTCGTTGAGCGACAACGGTAGCGACGATCCGCCGCCGCTGTACCGTTCCGAGCCGACGTAGAGCTTTCCGTCATATACCGCCATGCTGGCGATCGCGTTGGCTTTGTCGGGACCTCCGCAATCAATCCAGCGAGTTCCGCCCGCGTATCGATAAACGTGACCGGTCTGGTCCGCTGCTGGCTCCCACACAGCCGCGTAAAGATCTCCATCAAAGACAGTGAGCGACTTCACCTGTTGATTCGTGCCCGGTCGTCCGCAGTCCGTCCATGCGGGATCGATATGTCCGGCATCGATGCCAAACAGAAGATTGCGCCAGTTCGATTGAGCATTCGTGACACCTGCGTAATTCATGAGGCTCAGAGTAAAGCCGGTTCGTGTTGCCGGGTCGTAACAGGTCATCACATCGCCCAGCACATCATCCAACCGCTGTTCCGTGTGAACCCAGGCAGCGATCGAGAACGACTCTTTGCCGAGCTTGAGTGAATGCGAAACGGGCACTTCCAGCCAGGCGTCTTTCCCGTTGAATACCGCGCTGCCTTCCGAGTCAAATCGAACCCCATGATTCACCGCATGATGGTTGCCATCCGAGCTGTCTCTGGCATCATCCTGCAACTTCCAGTGAGCGACCAGCCCGTCGTCACTCCGCGCCGCAGCCGTCAGGCAGACAACCAGCATTACGGCACACACGACCGCTGCGCCATTGAAATTCGACATGATGTTTGAACGAGTGGCTGGTTTCATCACTTTACAAAGCCTCTTTCGGGTGACACATACGTCAGCGGGAACAACGTTGCTCGCATCGATCTACCGGGTCATTGGACGAGATTGTCTCGCCCGATGCCAGTGACGGGATTCACGCGAATACTACGGTGCGAGGTCCATGTGTGTCGGTTGTTCTGTAACTTCTCGATGTGAGATTCGAGGCGGCAAGGACACCGACGAATCTGCAGCACTTCATCGCGGGATGGCCAGCTGGAATTTCCGGGGCGCGTAGCGACAGAATTCTTCATCGTTCGCGCCCATAATCAATAAGGACGTAACAACTCTCATGTGCGGCGATGGCGCGGCGTCCCGTGTATTCGGCACCCGACCGCGAGTGGTCGCTCCGTCCGCGTTGCTGTTACCTGCAAAAGGACGTTCTCCACGGTAGCATCTGAAATCGACCTTACGTACCACAAGTACTTCCACGGGAGACTCGGGAATGCGCCGGATCCGATTCGCTGTCGTTGCGATGTTTTCTGCGGTGTCGCTTGTCGGCACGCTGTCTCTGGATGCAAATGCTGCCGG